>JBGTJT010000195.1:0-9175 GCA_041744995.1 Pirellulales bacterium
GCTCGACGAGCCGCTGTGGAAGGATCAACGACCGATCGCCTTGACCAGCCGCCTCAAAGACGACGCCGCCTTTCCGGCCGTCGCCTACTGCGGTTATGACGACGAGTTCCTCTATCTGGCCATCCACTGCGGCGCTCCAGCGGCGCTGCCGAAACTCCAACTACAGGCAAGGCGTCGCGACGAGGATCTCAGCGGTCGCGATCGCCTGCAACTGTGCATCGATCTCGATCGCGACTATACCAGTTATTACCAGTTCGACATCGACGATCGGGGGCATACCGCGGAAAGCTGCTTTGGCGACGCCACCTGGAACCCCCGCTGGTTCGTTGCCGTCGATCGGGGTGAGTCGAGCTGGACCTGCGAGATCGCCATTCCACTGGCGGAACTGACCAGTGAGCCAATCAACGGCCACACCGCCTGGGCGATCGGCCTACAACGCACAATACCCGGCCACGGCTTCCAAAGCTGGCAACCGGAGGCCACAACGGAAACACTGCCACATGGGTTCGGCTTGCTGATGTTCGAGTAAACCGCGGCGCCCCGCAAAGATCGTTTAACCCGCAGCCGCAGGCGCAGGCAGGAGGCTTTCTGATGCAAGACAAAACGCCCAAGTGCGAGATCCGATCACGGGAGTCCCCGGGCGCCTGGTGAATTGAGGGAGACCTTTACTCTGAAGGCAAACGGAGGTTTCTGGCAAAACATTAAGAATTGGTTCTCGTGCCAAACGGAGGCTTCAGTGAATAAAGCACTCTTCTTGGAATTGTTGGAAAATTATGAACTATCTTCGGAGGAAGTTTACGAGGATCTCTCTGAGATTGGAAAAGTGCTTTGGCGCAACGACAAATTGGCTGTAAAAGTTGTTTGTGCGATCGAAAGTCAGCCTTGTTTGTCGCTTGTTGTATTGGCTCCGAACGACGACTACTACTATTTTGAATCAAAACTGGCTGGCTTTAGTAGCTCGGACGTCGGAGAGTTAATTGCGAATGTGAAAGCGCATTCCGAGTCAATCCGGCAGTCGGCAACTCAAGCTGAAGATTTCATTTGCATTTCGACTTCTGGGAAAGAATCGACGTTCAACAGGGTTTATTAAAACACGACCGGCGGGGCGGCCTGCGTTGGCGGGTTCATGCACCGCCCAATCAAGTCGGCGTTGTGCTTCACACGCTTGCGGTGGCGTGCGGGCGTTGTCATGATGGATAATCTACATAGCAATTCACGCTGGCCCACAAACAGCCCGAGGGCGGCGGGGTCATCAAGATTGTCGACGACCGGGATTCGAGAGTCTGAAGATTGTGGAAAGCAAGGAGTGATCGCATGGCCGTTCATACCCATTCGTTTCAGGTGATCGTCGAGCAGGACGAAGCGGGCTGGTACGTCGCGGAATGTCCGGCGCTAAAGGCGTGCTATTCACAAGGCAAGACTTACGAAGAGGCGATCGAAAACATCAAGGATGTAATACAGATGTGCCTAGCGGAACTCAAGTCCACCGGCCAACCTGTTCCGGATCAATCGGAAATCATCAGCGTAAGGCGAATTGAGGTAACGGCGTGAGTTCCCTTCCGACGGTAAATTGGATTGCGAACGATTTATGTACGGCGATTCCACTTCTGCTCTACGAGACTATTCGTGCGGTTACATCGTCGTTGGCACATTCAAACACAATAGAAAAGTCTGTTGCGTTCGGCTTTATGCATCGAAATGCCTCTACAACCTCGACGACAACTCTACCAACCGTTGAGTTTCCGGGAACGTTACTGCCGCCCCTTCCGTTGACAACTTGATAGTCGATCCGTTCCATGTTGGCACCTTGAACAATCCTCACGTCTACAACTGCATTTTGCCAGTCCAATGGCATCAGCATTGAAAGTTCTGCCGCAAGGCCACTCAATGATTTGTCCAGCAATTCGCTCATCGTTATCCATCCGTTCTATTTCCCAATGTGGTCGGCTGGGTGGCATTGACGTTGCTAGACCGGGCACTTCTTGAGTGCCACAGTGAAACCCTGCCCCGCCCTTGCAGTTCTGCGGGCGCCACTGTCAGCGAGCGGTACCTCGCCGATAGTGCGAACCGCCGGTAGCCGATCCATTATGAAAACGTCCGCCCCGCACCGCAAGCGAGTCAAGCACTACCACGACCCTGGCCACGGGCATGAAATTGACGTTCCCGTGCTCCAGATGCCGCCAGGCCAGCATCTGACAACCAACCGATCCGGCACCGCCGCACTGGCAGCCTAGCCGCCGCCTGATAGTTCATTCAACCCGCTGGCGCAGGCGGCGTCGGGATGATTCTAAAGGCAGGAAAACGCCGCAGGTTACACGCAAACCGCGCTGGCCGGAACCTGTGAGCAGCTTTCGCGTCGGGAGCCGGCACGGTCGCGTGGATGACCGTTGCCTTCCGGAGTAGTTCCGTTGACAAATCGGCGACATTTGCTTTCCGTCGCTTTTCCGCCGTTTTTCGAGCCTTCGTCTTACCAATAGCTTCCGGTTTGCTTCCGGTTTGCTTCCGGACCCTTTCCGTAGCTCACCTTGGGCGGCCGTGGTAGCTTTCTATGCAACGGAGCAATCTGGCCCGGTTACACGCAAAGGAAAGGTGAAAACGATGTCAAGAAATTCACATGACGTTCGATGGTATCAACAGCTATTTGGTCGCGTTCGCTACAGGGGGTTGATGCGCGGCGTCATCGTGGTGGTGGTGTTAGCAAGTCTGGCAAGCGCCGTCGCCACCGCCCAAAACGAGGCTTCCCTACGTGCCGGCATGTTCTTCACCTATGAATACGACGGCGTAGGCAATCGGACCAAAAGCACAAGCCGAAGCGGCAGCGGCGGCGCACGGGAATACAGCTACAACAAGCTGAACCAGATGACCAGCCGCCGAACGCCGGGCGTGGTTCACGTCTCGGGCTACGCCCCGGCAAATGCCACGGTGCTGGTCAGCGACCGCCCCTGCATTCGCGACGAAGAACACTTTTTCGCCGTGGTCGAGGTCGACAACAGCAGCGGGCCGGTAGTCGCCGTGGTCACCATAGCCGTGATCCAGGAAACGGCCGACGAGACGACCGTGGCCGAGACCAGCTTCAAGGCGATCGTCGCCAAGCAGAATGAGACGTCCACCGACATCGTCTATGACGGCCGCGGCAACCTGCTCGCCAATTCGGTTTACGAATACACATGGGATCTCAAGAACCGGCTGACGGCAATCGAAACCGGCAGCGGCATTACCGACGACGACGACGTAAAGGTCAAGTTGGAATTCGAGTACGACCCTTATGATCGACGCACGAAAAAACTGGTCTATTCGTGGGATTCCATCGGCGAGGCCTGGCAACTCGACGAAACGACCAAGTTCGTCTGGGACGGCTGGCTGCTGGTTGCCGAACTCGACGCCAACGACGAGTTTATCCGCAGCTACATCTGGGGCCTGGACAAGAGCGGCTCAATGCAAGGCGCGGGCGGCATCGGCGGCCTGCTAGGCATTGAGGACCACGTCAGTGGCAAAACCTACTGGGTGGCCAGCGATCACAACGGCAACGTGATGAACCTCGTCGACGCGGCGGACCAGACGGTCGCGGCGGCTTATGAGTATTCGCCGTTCGGCGAACAGATAACGGTCGACGGCGCCTTCGCCGCCGCCAACCCGATGCGGTTCAGCAGCAAGTATTACGACGCGGAGGTCGGTCTGTACTACTACGGCTACCGCTACTACACACCGGCCGACGGCCGCTGGCTCAATCGCGACCCGATTGCCGAGGATGGTGGGCTGAATTTGTATGCGTTCGTGCATAATAAGCCAAAGGATCTAGTTGATCCAACCGGCAAGGAAGAACTGCCCGAAGTAGTATTGGAGGCGCGGCCAGGAGGCAGATTTGCTGTCCAACTACCACCACCTGCGGACACTCGCCGAATCTTCTTCTACTCACGAGAAGACATGCGGCGGCAAGGCGCTACGGACTACTACGTGAAATCGAGGACTAGTTGGCCAGAAAGCGTATGGGGAGTCGGATATGATTGGAACAATGTTTTGGCGAGACTCGATATATCGCCCGAAAACGCGTCGCAGTTGTTTCAGACTACCACATTTGCGGGTCAAGAGTTTCCTGTCGTCGTCGTTGTCAATAAGCAACATGGAGATGTGTGGTATGGAGTGGCGGAATTGGCGAAGACCTACGAGGACGTCACAAAGACTGTGACAGGTTATTGGGGATTTCAAGGCGAAGTCATTCCTTTGACGGAGACGTATACGGAAACTGTCTATACGGGTCAAAAACTCATGGGCTTCTCCTTTCACAGACGAGAAAGCGACTGGAAGCATGATCTTTCGGGATCGCAGCGACTTGCGGCCGTTGATCAAATAGTTAAAACTTGGGGAACGCTGCGATTCTTGCAGGGGTTGCGCGTTGCGGCTTCGCAGCTTGGAGCGAATTCACCGCCGCGCTTCCAAGTCCCTGCCCAAGCGAGAGCATTTGATCCGTTTCTCGGAGCCGGAGGCGAAGCCGGATTTGGAAGGCTCGTCGGATGGGGCGTTGGCGCTCGCGGTGCCGCTGCTAGAACCACATCGATCACGAAGGCGGAGATTCAACGAATGGGCATGAACAGAGAAGTGGCGCAGTATTGGTTGAATTTCTACAGAAACGCGGTCGACGGAGGACGTGGGGCAGCGACTGCGCCCGAAAGAATCAAACTCATGGAACGGATTCTGGAATTGGTGGATTAACCTGAACAGGCGACGCCATGACTACAACAAGGCTGCGATTTTCCAACTCACGTAGCACGCCGTTGAGGCTATTTCTTGAGCCGTGGGCAGAGGAACTTGATTTAGAAAGCAATATTACAATCTCAATCGAACAGGAACAGATTACCGAGGACTGTCGCCTTGAAATTGAGACAGTCGACGAAGGCGTTGTGCTATACGGGAACGTAGATTGCAAATTGCGAATCAAACGAGACAACGAGTTGATTTGGGAAAGTTACGATGCGCCAGCGGCATCGTAACGCTCGCCTCTAAGTTCGACTTTTGCACTTTTTGCTTGATAAAACTGCTCTATCATGCCGCAATCCGTAGCTGTGACATTAGTTGCCGGCCGGAGGCATGCGATGTCATCTTGAAGCGATGGCGCGATGCAATGACGAAGCGCGATCCCGAACTGCTTGCCCGAATAGTGATTCCAGACGTAGTAGATGCAGTGCGAGATGTGGGATGCAGTTTATTAAGGAGGAGTACGTCTACGAAAAGAACGCCCGACGACAGCAGCAGTTATTCGCCGCGGCAAACGAGAAGTATTCAAGCTATTTGCAGAAGTCCTATGCTCACTTCCCCTCAGGTGCGCGATATATGGTCGATGCACTTTACTTCCGTAAGAACGTATCAGACCGCATCATGCTCCATGACGAGCCGATCACTTCAATTGAATACACCGACAGCAAGCGAACGCTTCGGATCGACACAGCCGTAGCGACAATCAACTGCAAGGGCGTCACTTCATTTCAATCGGATCCCCTGGAACCCGAAGAAGAATGGCTCTACGAGGAAATTGGTATGGAAGGGAATCAGTGCGTGCTTCGGGTGTTAACGACTGGCGGTGAACTAGAAGTCAAAGCAACAGACATTGCTATTCAGGAACACTAGCGCTGACTTGTGAAAACGTTCGCTCAACCCGCAGGCGCAGGCGGCGTCGGGCATGGCGCGGTTGAGGGGCAATGGTCGCAGGTTACAATGAACCGTGTTCCGCAGCGAGCCTTGGGTGTCGCTTGCGGCCGGAGCTGTGCTACGTGCCTGGTACCGACGCGCGCCTTCGCCTGCGGCTACCTCACGCCTCACGCCTCAAGCCTGTCGCCTCACTTGGTATCGACGCGCGCCTGCGCCTCCGGCTGCGGGTTAAACGATTCGATCGCTGCCACCTTGTTCGCTATGCACGAAGCCACTGCTGAGGGCAGCAGTGGCACCCTAAAAATGCAAGGACGGGGCAACGTCTGTTTCCCCCAACTCATGCAGAACAAGAGGAATACAAGAGGGATTCGCATGATTGCATCGCGTCACATGTGTCCGCTGGGTTGCGGGTTGCTGGTGTTGTTATTGGCTGCCGCCGATCCGTCGCGGTTGCTGGCCGAGACGCCGGCTGCGGTCATGCGGATCGACTATTACCCGGTCGGCTCCTGGGAACGGCGCGACGACGACGCGCACGACGCGGCTTTGCGGGCGTTGGACGTGGCGATCTTCTTTCCGCCGTTATGCCCGGATGAACAAGGCCGGCTGCGGCAGGATGCCCGGTTTGCCGCAATCGACCGCGACCTGTCCGTGCCGCTGGCCAATCTCCGCAAGCGGCTCAAGCCCGAGGCGGAGGTGTGGATCGGGCTGAGCGAACTGACGCCGGTCCTCAACAGCGAGCCGGCCCAGCGCAGACTGGTGGCCGAGTTGCGGCAATTGTGCCAGCGGCACGACTTCGCCGGCATCGACATCGACTGGGAAGAGCAGCCGCTCGACGCGGATCGGTACGCCGAAGGCGTGCGACGGATCTACGCGATGGCGCAGCCGGCGGGCGTCAAGGTGTCGATCTCGCATCCCTCCGCGAAGGAATACCTGCCGCGGGCCGTCGCGGCGCGCGATCACTACGATTACCTCATGCTCCAGGTATACGACCGGCACACTTTGGCGGAGTTGCAACACGACGTCGGGCGCTACCTGCGGGCCGGCATTCCCGCCGGCAAGATTTGCATCGGGCTGGGGTTGTACACGCTGGCCGCGGAACAAGCCGGCGAACACGACTCCAAGACCTACGGCGAGGTGATCGCCCGGGGCGGTTCCTCGGCGGAGAGCACCTGGACCGATCCGCAAAGCAACCAGGTCCATCGGTACAATTCCCGCGCGCTGCTGCGGGCCAAGGCGGAATACGCCCGGCGGAAGCGGCTGGCGGGCGTATTCACCTGGCACATGCTGATGGACGCTCCCTATGATTCCCCCCACTCGCAGACGCGCATCCTCGACGAGGCCCTGGGCAAGTCGCCGCCGGCCGAGTGAAATACTTGACCGAGGCGCAAGCGGCGTCGTAAGATTGGGGCTTTGCAAACGGCTTGTTTGAACAGAAGGGAACAGAGAAAACAGAGAATTGCTTCTTTGTTCTCTCCGTTTCCTCCTGTTCAAAACGGAACTCGAGTCGACTTGGCGTAGCAAATGCCGAAGTAGTTTTTGAGCGATTTCAAGGATACAGTCATGCGCTTTTTGCTAGTGCTATCTCTGCTGGCGTTCACGCACTATTCGTTTGCTGAAGAGCGAGCCTTCGATCCCCAGCGGGACTTGATCAGCCTGCACTACGACCACGCGCCGGACCAAGACGACGGCCACAGCGCCGCCGCCGATCGCACGGTGTTGGAGACGATCTACGGCAAGGACTGGCTGCCGCGGCACGTGCTGCCCGTGTCTGGGGCCTACGGCAAGAACAAGAAGTCGTTCAACAAGAAATCCGATCAAGTGATGGAAGTCACCTGGGGCGACCGCGGCGGCTGGGTGTCGGCCCATGAGGATTGGGACGGCACGGTCGGCGCCGTCGCCGGGCGGTGGGCCAAGACTCTCGCCGCTGGCGGCGACATTTGGGTGAAGGAGGGAGGCCAGTCCGATCTTACCGCCGATGTCGTTCGCAAGTTGAAGGCCGACATGGCGGACCTGGATACCAAGAAACGCATTCACGTGGTCCAGCACAGCGATTGGAACGAAAACCAAACCACCGACGCGGACCTGGCCTACACCAAGGCGAACACCGATTATATTCGCATCAAAGACGCCAATCGGTATCTCAACAAGAAAGGCGGCGACGCCAAATTTGTGAAGTCGGCCGTTTCGCACCCGGTGTTCGGCGAATCGTGGCAAGCGGCCTTTGTCTACTACGACCCCGACCATCGGCTCGACTTCTCCGACACCGGCGAGCTGCTGCACATCCTCGGCCTGGGAGAACTCGGCATCGAACCGTTCCGCCAGCGGTTTTTGAAGATGGCGCCCGAGCGTCCATAGTACGACGGCGCTGCGAGGCCGTCGTACGAGAAACTATGTTTCGAGGCGTCTGCCGGCACGAGCGCGCTGGACGGCTATTCCGGGTCAGAGCTTGCCGACTGCCGCGCTTTTTGGCACCGGGATACTCCTCGAAACATAGTTTCTCGAAAGACGGCTTCGGAGAGCCGTCTTACGGTTTGGAGAGCCGTTCTCACTTCGCCCACTTTATTCGTCCGGGGTTATTCGCCGGAAAGTTAGTTTTCGAGTTTTAGCTCGAACTGCTTGGCGAACGCTTGCTGGGCGGCTTCTACTTCGGCGAGGCTTTTTTCCTGGGCCGCGTGGGCGCGGTCGATGATCGCTTGCAGTTTGTTGGTTTCCGCTTCGCTGTTGAGGCTGCGGTCTTCCAGCACGTCGATCATTTCACCGTAGTCTTCGTGAATCACCTTGCCCTCGGTGGCAATGTACCGCTGGATCGCGTCGTAGAACTCGCGCGCACCGTCGAATTCCGGCAGGTCGACCTGCTCCGCTTCCGCCTGGATGGCGTCGAACCGGTCGGACAGTTTTTTGTGGGCGGCGCGGATCTTGTCGATCTCGCCGGCGTCCCGCTGGGCGTGGAACTCCTCGAAAAACTGCTGGTGCGCCTGCATCAACTGCTGGTTGAACTCGGTTAACCGGTTGTTGAACTCCACCGCCTCCTGCTGGCGGGCGTTGCATCCGCACAACACCAACAACAGACAGACGCCCAAGTAGCGCGTCGTTCCGCCGAACCTCATCGGCCGTTCCTCCTCATTCCACTGCTTACCGCGTTTGATTGACCGCGTGGCACGCTTGTTATTTGACTTCGATCTGGTACTTCTGGGCGTAGGCCACGAAGGCTTGCACCAGCGGGGGGAGCGATTTCTGTTCCACGGCGGAGACCGCCTCCAGGCCGCGCTCCAAGTCGGTCTTGCGCTGCGCCAACGGCTTGCTGCGGTCGAGCGCCTTGTTCATCATCTGCAAGAAGTCGCCGTTGATAATCTGCTGTTGGCCTTGCATGAACTTTGCATGCGCGGCGGCCAGAGCCTTGCCTTCGGCGCTGTCGGGCGGCGCGGCCTGACGCATGTCGGCGGTCACCTTGGTCAGCGCCTGCTGCGCCTCCTGCACGGCCGCCTTGAGTTTCGCGGGGTCTGGCTCTTGGCCGGCCAGCAGCGGACCGAAC
>JBGTJT010000196.1:0-5196 GCA_041744995.1 Pirellulales bacterium
GGCAGTCCGGCGGCCTGTAGTGCGGCGACGACTAGCAACGGATCGCGCACCCGGCGAACGACGTCGTGAGGGTTGCCCAGCAACGGCCGCAGTTCGGCAAGTTGGGACAAAAGTTGTGGATGGTTTTCCAGCGCGCCGGTGTACATCCAAGGAACGTGTGGAAATTGGGCCATCGCCGGGATGCAGCCAGCGGGCCAAGGGCGCACTCGGATCGTTTGCACGGCGAGCCGCCGTGTATCACAATCGGCGAACAAGTCCGCCGCATAAGTCCGCATCCCGGCTCGCCGGGCCGAGGCGCACGCGGCGCGGACACTGGCCCCTAAAACGATGACGGTCGGCATCATGCGAATAAGTTCGGCATCATGGGGGCGGTTGCGGCGAGACGGTCTGGCGCGCATTGGTAGGATTTCGTCGGTATTGTCACTGTTTTAGCCGTCTTCAATGGTAAATGTGAACTAAGTTACCAGTAGACCATTCTATTGCAAACCGGTCTATTTGTCGTTCTGACAGACAGTCTATTCGTGACGCTCTCGATTGAAGGAGATACCAGATGCGCAACCTCAGAATCAACACCCACGGCGATCGCCCCGCCTCCTCCGACCCGCCATCCCGGTCCGGACTGACCCATAAGCAACGATCCGCGCGCGACCGCAAGGGGGCCGTTATCGTGTTGGCGGCGTTCATGATGATCGCCTTGATGGCGATGCTCGCCTTCGCCATCGACATCGGCTACATCCTCAAGGTCGACACTGATCTCGATCGGGCGGTCGATGCCGCGGCGCTGGCAGGCGCCGGCGAGTTGATCAACGGGCAAGCCGCCGCCGAGGAAACGGCCGTGGAGTTTTTGGTGCGCAATCCGGCCGGTTTTCCCGTGGTCGTTGACGAGGAGAACTTGCAAGCGCGCATCTCGGAGTTCATGGCAGCCTACGGGGACGAGCTGGAATTAGAGGTCGGCCGCTGGAACCCCGCTTTGAACAATGGTTCAGGTGGCATGGAGCTGGGCGTGCAGACTCCCTCGGCGATTCGGGTGGCGGTGGCGCAGAACAATCATCCGTTCTTTTTCGGACGCCTGTTCGGCAAGGAGATGTTCACCGTCTACTCCGAGGCGGTCGGCAGTTTCCAGCCACGCGACATCATGCTGGTGCTCGACTTGTCCGGCTCCATGAACGACGACAGCGAGTTCAAAGCCTACAACACGCTGGGCAAAGCCGCGGTCGACGACAATCTTGAACAAATGTGGGAGGAACTCGGCTCGCCGGTATTCGGAAACATGCAGTTCGAGCCGGAATATCTCCGCGTAAAGGGCGCCACGCCGCAGGGAGGCAGTGAGCCGCAAATTTATGTGACCTACAAGGGCGAGCAAGTCTTCGTGGAATCCTCCTTGGATCTCAGCAACGTGGTGCTGGAGTACTCCAACGGCGCACACCAAAAGTTTGACAGCCTGAACGTGGGTAAGACGCACACGTTCGCCGGTACAGGCGGCAATTCCGGCAGGAAAATCCACCGAGTGTGGGTCAAGTCTGGCAGCAACAACAGCGGCGACGGACCCGGTTACGGCGAGAAGTTCGACTTCCACCCCAACGTATTCAACTCGGTGGCGCGCGCGGCGCTGGGCCTTAACGGCGTGCCGTATCCTTATCAAAGCGGAACCTGGAACAGCTACATCGACTGGATCGAGGCAGCCAACCAGAACTCCCAGGCGGGGTATCGCTACATGTTCGGCAACAAGAACCTAATGGTCTATTGGCTGGAACAAAAGCCAGCCGCCAATCAAACCGCCGATCTGTGGAAAGTGAGCGCTCAACCGATCACGGCCGTGAAGAACGCCGTTGACCTGTTCGTCGATTACGTGCAGGAGGTCGACACGGACGACCGCATGGGGCTGGCCGTTTACAACTCCTTCAGCGGCGACGGCACGCTGGAGGCAAGCATGTCGACCGACATGAATCTCGTTCGCACTATTGCAAGACAACGCCAGGCGAGCCACTACCACAACTACACCAACATTGGCGCGGGCATGGATGTCGCACGGAAGGAGCTGCAGGCGAATCATCGACCAGGCGCGGCACGGCTGCTGGTCTTAATGACTGACGGCAACGCCAACTGGCATCCCGGCGGCTACAGCACCTGGCAAGGCCGCCAATATGTCTTGGATCAAGCCGCGCTCTGCAAGGCGGCCAAGATCCCGGTGATGACCATCAGTCTCGGCGCGGGTGCCGATACAAGCCTGATGCAGGATGTGGCCGACCTCACCGACGGCGTCCACTTCGTGGTGCCGGGCGGCCAGCCGATCGCCGATGTGCAGGAGGATCTCCGCGCGGTGTTCAAGAAAATCGCTGACGACCGGCCGCTGCAGATCATTAAGTGATTCCATGATTAACAAGACAAGGCCGAGCGGAATCCCGCTCGGCCTTGTTGTTTGCATGCCTGCCTCGGCAACTTAACTATCGCAAGAACTGCTGCACCCAGTAGACACGGCCGTTGTTTCCGCGGTAGGCGGAAACTCCAATCCGCGTGTAGCCGGCGTTGAGGATGTTGGCCCGATGGCCAGAGGAATTCATCCAGCTACGCATCGCCTCCTCCGACGAGTTCTGCCCCATGGCGATGTTCTCGGCCACCGGTGCGGTGGTGTGTTGAAATGCCCCGGAGTTGCACATCCAAGCGCAGTGACGGCGGGCGCTGTGGAGCAGTCGACGATCGAGGCGCAAGGGGCGCAATCCGTGCCGTGCCCGCTCTTGATTCGTCTTCTCGACAACCGCCAATTCGACGGCGTGCAAGTCGTCGAACCGCTCGACCGCCGAACTGGCCGTCTGGTTGGCAACGACTTTCGCCGAGGCGTCGTCGCCGGGGACGGCGAGCATTAGGAAACCGGCCGCTAAGGTCAGTGCGTTCATCAAGCAGTACCTTTCGTAAGAAGTAGGTCGGGGGTTCCGCTTTGCACCGCGAGGTCGTCTGCGGTGAGGCGACGTACTTCGCGAGGTTGGAACACCGGTTATTGGCCGGTGCTGAATAGGTGGGAAAACTACATCGAGTTTGCGGTGCAAGAAAGCAGTGTACCGGCGAACGCAATCATCACAACCACCCTAGAGTACCGCCAGCGTGTCGCATCCATGCTGACAAATGCTTCGGAAAGGGCATAAAGAAAGCCGCCCCGAGCGAGGTTTTGCCCAGGGCGGCTGAAATCGACCGAGTTTACAACGGGAGGCTACTTTTCTTCCGGCTTGTATTCGGGATTGGCGATCCCGATGACCCCTACCGCGACCCGAGGACCAGCATCACCCGCCGGCTGACTCGTGAGATCGTCTTTGTCGGCATGTACCACAAGCGAACGACCCAGGAGGAAATGAAGCTTACTGTCGATCATCAGATCAACCTTCGCCACTCCGTCGTCGTTGGCCAGGACGTTCCCGAGGTCGCCAACATGCTTCTCGGCGTCGTCAGGGCCGCCGTGCTTGTGTCCATCCGGATTGTAATGGCCGCCTGCCGAGATTCCATCGGCTGCCCGACGATCGCCAAACTCGTGGATGTGGAATCCATGCTCGCCGGGAGTCAGCCCTGTGATATAACCTTTCAGCGCTGTGCCGTCGGTGGTTTGCACGAATAACAACACGCCTTTGGTTTCGTTCCCGGCGGTGGGTTCCATCACGCAAATTCCGTACTTTGGCAATTCGGCGTGCTTCTCGGCTTTGTGCTCATGCTCGTCAGCAAACGCCGTCAGGGCCGGCAGGGCGACTAGCAGCGCGGCTAGCGCGAGTGAAAAACGGATCGACATAGTCATAATCTCCTTGGTGAAAATTCTCGTACGCGTTCGTCAATAAACCGTGACAAAGCCTCAGGCTTCGCCGAGTCTCTTTCGTTGGGCCATGGCGAGGGGGGCGGCGATTACCAGGGCTTGAGCTTCCAGCCTAGCACAAAACCGATGCCAAAGCACCATAGCGCGGCCATCTCCGGCTTCTCTCGCGCATACTCGCGGCAGTAATTCATCATATCCTCAAGCGGTTGCACGTCGCAGCAGCTTTCGGTCGATACTTTTGAAGACGACGCTACAGGAGCCTCGCCGGATGCAGGATGATTCATCTTGTCTTCCTTTCTGAAAGTCGAAACTTGTTACAAACACTTCTCGATTCGATCTGTGCGATCCATTTCTGTTAGCGAGCCTGTTGCTGTTCGTGGTTTTTCAACATGGCTTTCAACGCCTTGAGGTTTTCACTCAATTCGTTGCGACTCCGCTCCAAAGTGCGAATGCTGTCGCGGACCAGGTACCACGCCACGCAACCTAACAGCGCGACCAACACCAAGCCGCCGCCCGCACTGGCGGAAAACGCCGCCGTGTGCGACCACTCGGCCCCTTCGACCAGCGCGTAGGCCGCCGCGAAAAAGCAAGTGAAAATGGCGCCCAACAGCGTCACGACCATGATCACCGCGAGCACGATGGGCAGAATCAGCCCCCGCGCCATTTCTTTCACGTCGCACGCGGCCAGCCTGGCTTGCAACTCAGCCAGGGTAACTACATCGTGAGTCAAGCCCGCGATGCTTCTGGCCGCCAATCGCGAAGCGCTCTTGCCGTTGCTGCTTATCGTCGCTTGATCAGCCATCCTAACAAAACTCCGATTGTCAATGCACCGCCGATCGCGATGACCGGATGCCGGGCGATGTTCGCGCCTGCGGCTTCCTTGGCGCGAAGGGCGGTCGATTGCAGTTTCTCGCCGAACGTCACACCTTCGCCCGTGGGTGGGGCCGGCGCCGGCTGCGGATAAACACGGTTCTTCGTTGTAATCATGACCCCAGCACCTGTTATTAAACTATATTACCACTGCATGCGCTGCCCGGTGGGAGGCTTGCGCGGCGGTTCGGACTCCTGCCGATCTTGCGATTCGGCGAACAACCGGCCTGCTTGCTGCCCCGCGTAGGAGACTCCCGCCCGCACCAATGTATTAGCCGCCAATTGAAGCAACAAATTCAATGGACCTGATTGCTGCTTGGCAACTTCAGGCTTCGCCTTGACCAACAATTGATTGTTCTTGGCCAACTCCTTGAGAGTCGCCACGTCCGGAGAAATGATCCGCGTCTTGTTAGGAACGATCAAGTAGCCAACTGCCACTGCCGCCGCCGCGCACCCCCAGGGGTAGCGCCGCAGGTAGTAGCGGTAGTCGGTCATCGTCCGGGCGCTCTCGACGATGCCCTCGACCTCGCGAT
>JBGTJT010000197.1:0-3654 GCA_041744995.1 Pirellulales bacterium
ACCATTTCGAAGACCGGGTTGCCGGTCGCGCGGGCCAGAATCAGGTGGAACTCCACGTCGGCCTTCAGATGGGTTTCAAAAGTCCGGCTCTCGTCTGCCAGAATCGACTGCTGCAATTCCAATTGCGACAAGTGCTGATCGGTCCGCTGCAAGGCGGCGTGGCGGGCGATCGCCGGCTCCAACAGAACCCGCACCGCCAGCAGATCGGTCTCGCGCAGTCCTTGCGCCTGGAGCAGTTTCCAGAAGCCGGCGGTCATCGGCCCCGAGGTCGGCCGGCAGACGCGCGTACCGGAGCCTTGCTGGCGGCGCACCAGCCCCATGCTGGCCAACTGCCCGAGAGCCTCCCGCACAACGCTGCGGCTGACATGCAGATCGGCGCTCAATTCGCGTTCAGGCGGCAGCGGATCCCCCGCCTTCAGCCTGCCGGCCATAATGGCGTCTTCCAGATGTTGCACGACCTGCGATACGCGATCGTCGCTTGGCATGGCATGGTTTCCACGGTGGGACGGCAAGGGGGCGGTTAATCGTCAAAATCGGCGATTCGATCCGATAAACTCGCTCTCAATACTATATGGTATCAGTACTCGCGAAGCGATCGCCACCGATTGCCGATCGGTGTTACCTTGACGATTGGCATATCTGGAACGGCTCGACCTCCAATCGGCGCTGAATCGGTCGTTTCCGTGGGAGTTTCCCTTATTCCACGATGGCTGGCCGGCCGATTTGGCCGATAAACGTGATAGCCCGGCAGCGGTTGGTTCACGACTCGTCAAGCAGCGACGAATGGACGAAAGCACTCTAAATGACCGCTATACGCTTAGATTGGGCCATTCGAACGACATGAAAGATGCCGCCGCCGAGCGACTTGCCGCCAGGGGGGAGCATTGTTCGGCAGGGTCAAGCAGGTTATGATACCTAATACCACTGCCTTCCTCCCGGAACCCACCCACATGTATCCCGCCGCCTTCTTCATCGTGCTTGCGGGCTTCGCCATTGGGGCGTTGGTTACCGGCTATCGACGCATTCGAGGCAAACGCCCCCCAGGCGAACTGCCCCACGCGTAAGTCGTTGCCGTCGGCCCTGATCGCCCGGAAAGTATGCACCGAAGAGCCAATCGAGCGTCGGACTCCCGGCGTTCTTCATAAAGTCTGTTCCGTTACTCAAGCCGCACTGCAAGCCAATCGATCGGATCGTACTGGGCTGCGCAATACCGACGTCTTGACGCCGTTTTGGTTTAACCAGGTTTTGTTTCTGCCAAGCCGTGACATGCGAGGCAGGGTCGTTTACGACCCTTTCCCGCGAAGCGGTCTTAGCCCCGTGCTTTCAGCACGGGGTATCCGTGCTATAAAAATGATGCATTAGCCCCGTTTTACGGGGCTTCTCGCTGCTGGGCTTTAGCCGGGCCTCAGTCTAGCTCGGCAAGCACTCGTCGAGTAATCTCATTGACGCCACGTCGCTCGAAGGACCGAGGGCTAGCATGGGTATTGGGTTCGCTCAAACTCGACGACCGGCCGCACGGCAACAAGGCGTGTATTGCGATACGCTTCGCTTACCACACGTCCATCCCAATAATCTGCTAAATGCTTGGCCTCATATAGGCAGATGCGATCCACCGCTCACTTCGCGATAAACTCTTCCGCCGGGACGCCAAAGTAATTGGCAAGCCTTAAGGCGTTCGCCTTGCTGACGCTACGGCGGCCAGCGATGATTTCGTTAATCGTGGTCCGCGGAACACCGGAAGCACGCGACAATTCGGTCTGCGTCAACTGCCTCGCCTCGATTAAACCTGCCAGCCGTTCGCGCGGCGAGAGTTCCGGCGCCGTGTAACCTTGGTGAATTTCGTATTGTTCAACCAGCGTCGACAGCAGTTCCAGCAGATCATCCTCGGCGCGGCTTCGCCTGGCTTTGCGGATCAGTCCGTCGATCTGGTTCAACGTCCGTTGATAAGCCCGCTGGGATGCAATCGGGCGGGGAACGAACTGCTGGAGCAGCGTTTGGTAAGTCGTGGTCATCACACCCTCATCGGTTAACAGCAAACGTCTTTCCAGTCATCTCGGTCGTATTCGGCGTGCGTCAGGAAGTAGCGCACGTAAAGTGTTCCTTGACGTGTTTCCGTTGCGTAATGCACATTACAAATCAATCGTCTCGCGCCGGTTGCGTCGAATATTAGGCACTGTCCGAACTGATCCGCCGAAGGGTAATCCCGCCGAACGTCGTGCAATCCCCGCCACTCCGCTTGGCTTGCCGTCCACCACCAATTATCGAGCCAGCGCCTGCACTGCGGATGCCGAGTTTTCGCGTATTCGATCGTGGGCCGTGCAATAATGTGCATGTTTCCTCTGTCGATGCGAGACAGTCAATTATAGTCACAGTTTGTGACTATTGTCAACACCACCTTTTGCCTTCTCCACTCGTCGACCGAGAAAACGGGACGAACTCGCGCGAGTTCCGTTCCGTTTGCAACGCCGCCCGTTAGAATGGTAAAGGCATTTTTCTGTTCCCAGATTTTTCTGTCATACTTTCGTGACAAGCGCGCAACTTCAACACGTGCGCCTGCCAACCAAAAGGGAGCAAGACATTGAGTAAGGTCGACAAGATTGCCCTGGGGTTGGATTTCGGCACCGAAAGCGTCCGCGCTTTGTTGGTCGACTTGGCCGGCAACGAGCGGGGCAGCGCCGTCAGCCGATATCGTCATGGACAGATCATCGACGCGCTGCCCACCACCGGCGAAACCTTGCCGCCGGAGTTCGCGTTGCAGCATCCGGCCGATTGGCTGGAGGGGGCGGCCAAAGTGGTGCGCGCGGCCGTCAAGTCGGCCGGGGTCGACGCCCAGCAAGTGGTCGGAGTGGGCGTCGATTTCACCAGTTGCACCATGCTCCCTGCGCTGGCCGACGGCGCGCCCCTCTGTTTGACCGAGAAGTGGAGCGGCGAAAAGTATGCCTGGCCCAAGTTGTGGAAGCACCATGCGGCGCACGAAGCGACCGCCCGCATCAACCTGGTGGCTCGGCGGCGGAAGGAACCTTGGCTGGCTCGCTACGGCGGTGTGATCGGCTTGGAGTGGTTCTTTCCCAAGATCCTGGAAACCCTCACCGCCGCGCCGGCCGTGTATGAGGCCGCCGAGGTTTGGATCGAAGCGGGCGACTGGTTCGTGTGGCAGCTCGTCGGCGGCGCAGCGAGCCAACTGCCGCGTTCGACTTGCCAGGCCGGGTACAAGGCGATGTGGAACAAGCACGACGGCTATCCGTCGGCGGCGTTTTTCAAGGCGGTCGACCCGCGGTTGCAGCAGGTAATCTCGCAAAAGATGCCCGGCGTATTTCTGGCGCCTGGCGAACAGGCGGGGGAACTCACGGCCGAGATGGCGCGCAAGTTGGGACTCACCGCCGGTACGCCGGTTAGTGCCGCCACGATCGACGCGCACGCCGGAGTGCCGGGCGCCGGAGCGGCCGAACCTGGCACCCTGGTGATGGTCATGGGCACCAGCAGTTGCCACATGCTCAACGCCGCCGACGAACACCTTGTGCCGGGCGTGGCGGGCGTGGTCGACGGCGGCATCCTGCCCGGCTTGTTCGGCTACGAAACAGGACAAGCGGCCGTGGGGGACGCCTTCGACTGGCTGCGGCAATTGGTCGGCGCGAAAGACTTCGACGCGCTCAC
>JBGTJT010000198.1:0-3742 GCA_041744995.1 Pirellulales bacterium
GCCATGGCGCTGGCCGCGTCATCCGCGAGCGGTGCGGCGAATGCCGGGGCGAGGCATTCGTGCCGGAACGGGTGACCAAGGAGGTGGTGATACCGGCGGGCGTCGACAGCGGCATGCGCATTCGCGTCTCCGGCGAAGGCGAACCAAGCCCCAACGGCGGCCCTCCCGGCGATTGCTACTGCCTGATCGAGGTGGAGGAGCACGCGTTGTTTCAGCGCGACGGGCAGAATCTGATTTGCCACCTGCCGATCACCTTTACGCAAGCCGCCCTGGGCGCCACGGTGGAAGTGCCGACCCTCGAGGGACCGCGAGATTTGGACATCCCCAGCGGCACGCAGCCCAACAAGGTATTCACGCTCCGCCGCCTAGGCATGCCCGACCCGCGGGGCGGCAGCCGCAAGGGAGATCTGCTGGTGCAGGTGCAGATCGAAGTACCCAAGAAACTGACCAGTCGACAAGAAGAGCTGCTGCGGGAAATGGCGGAGCTGGAACACGCCCATGTAACTCCGCATCGCAAGAGCTTCCTGAAAACACTACGAGATTACTTCGTACCCGAGGAAAGCGAAGCGGCCCAGCCGAAGGAATGAATGCCATGAATGACCCATCGCAGCAAGATGAACGTGAAGATGAAGCCATCGACGTCGGCGATACGGCCGCGACGGAGGACTCCACCGCGGACGAGCGGATCCAGCAACTGCACGACAAGTGGTTGCGGGCGCAGGCGGAACTGGACAACTTCCGCAAGCGGGCCCGTAAGGAACTGGAGGACGAGCGCCGCTACCGCGACCTGCCGCTGCTGCGCGACCTGCTGCCGGTGGTCGATAATCTGCAACGGGCGATGGAAGCGGCCGAACAAAACGCTGAAAACGAAAGCCTGCTGCACGGCGTTAAGATCGTCGCCGATCAACTGCACGGGGTCTTCAAGCAGCACGACTGCCACCCCATTCAGGCGCTCGGCGAGCCGTTCGACCCCAACCTGCACGAAGCCATTCAACAACAGCCGACCAACGAGTATCCGCCTGGCACGGTCGTGTACGTTACGCAGATCGGCTACTTGCTGCACGAGCGCGTGGTGCGGCCGTCGCAGGTGATCGTGTCGACGGCGGCGAAGAGCGAATAGTGCTTGCGGCTTTTATGTGGTCGCGGCTTCCAGCCGCAGTGAAAAGTAACAGCAGTTTCCAGCCGCGGGGCCGGGGGCTGGAAGCCCCCGCCACGAATAGAATTTTGGAGCAAACAATTGTATGCCAACCTACGATTATGAATGTGACGCCTGCGGTCACAAGTTCGAGTTATTTCAGGGCTTCTCGGAGAGCGTCAAGCGGAAGTGTCCCGACTGCGGCAAGTTGAAGCTGCGGCGGCTGTTTGGCACCGGCGGCGCGATTGTCTTCAAGGGATCGGGTTTCTATCAGACCGACTACCGCAGCGAATCGTATAAAAAGGCGGCCGCCGCCGACAAGAAGTCGAGCGAGCCGAAGAGCGACAATAAGTCGTCCGAGGGCAAATCGTCCGACGCCGACGGTGCCAAGACGAGCAAGTCGGACACGAAACCAAAGAGCGATTCGTAAAGCACGCCCCCGCATGACCGTTATTGTTTGTGCCACCTGCGAGAAGCCGTTCGAGCTGGAAACCAGCCCCGCGCCGCCGTTTTGCAGCCATCGTTGCAAACTGATCGACCTAGGACGCTGGATCAGCGAGGAGCAGGGCGTGCCGATCGATCCGGAGGACGACTCCGAAGAGTCCTGGAACTAAATGGTCCCTCCCGTGCGTTGCAACCGCGGATGCGCGGCGTATAATGCCGGAACTTGTCTGTCTTCTTGTACGGCCCGCTGTGACGATAACGGAGACTTTCGATGCCGGACGATCGCCCCCGCCCCTTCTCCTGGTATGAGTATCTTCCCTGGCTGCGGCTGACGCGCTCGCTGCGCACCTCGCTTTCGATTCGCGTGCTGCTGGCCGCGGTGATCGGCTACGTCGGCACCAAGGCGGGCTGGCGTCTGATTGGCTTGCTGTTCGAGCACGCCGAGGAAAATACGCGGCTGCAAGACTACATCGCGAGCGCCAGGCCGTGGCCGTGGCAACCATCACTCCTGCTGGCCGACGTTCCCGTGCGGGAGGGTGGCTGGGTCGGCGACGCCCTCGGCGGACCGTTGATGCGCGGATGGGTGGAATTGACGTTGCCGTTCCGCGTGATGTTCGACTATCAGGTCGGCTGGACCGGCTTCGCCTATGCCATTCTCTGCGGGCTGTGGATGCTGGCCGTGTGGTCGTTCTTCGGCGGCATCATCACCCGCACGGCCGCCATGCGGTTTGCCCGCGACGAAACGCCCACGCTCGGCCATACGGTGCGGTTCACCAATCGCCGTTATTTGAGCTACTTCACCGCGCCGCTGTTTCCATTGTTGGGAATTATCCTGGCGGCGATTCCGATCATCCTGTTGGGACTGATCGCGTGGAGCGATTTCGGCTCGATCATCTCCGGCATCTTTGGCTTCATCATGCTGCTATGTGCGCTGTTCATGGCGATCCTGCTGGTGGCGCTGGCCGTCGGCTGGCCGCTGATGTGGGCCACCATCAGCAGCGAGGGGACCGATTCCTTCGACGCGCTCAGCCGCATGTACGCCTATGTATACCAGCGCCCCGTCCAACTGCTGCTCTATCTGATCGTGGCCGCGCTTCTGGGCGTGATTGGCGGGCTGTTCGTCCTGTTGCTGGCCGGTGCAGTCAACTTGCTGGCGGCGTGGGCCTTTTCGCTCGGCAGCGGCGCGGCGCGATTCGACGATCTGGTCCATCTGGTGGGGTTCGTCGGCGGCATTGGCCAGCCGCTGGTTGAACAGACCGGCATGCACAGCGTCGGCAGCAATCTGCTGGAGTTCTGGTTTGGCCTGGTCTGCGTGGTGGTTGCCTCCTATCCGATCGCGTACCTGTGGTGCGCCTATACCGGCATCTACGCCCTGCTGCGGTACGACGTCGACGCCGCCGAGGTGGACGAGGTTTACCTCGACGAACAACAACAGACCTACGGTCTGCCCCACTTGGCGACCGATCCAGCCGGCGTGCCGCTGGCCACCGACTTGCCGCCGTCGACTCCCACGGACTCGACGCTGACGGACGCAACGCCGACGGACGCAATGCCCACGGACGCACCGGCCCAGCCGCCCGACAACGGGGAAAACGGTCCCCACGGCGATGCTCCACTGAACGAATAGCCAAGCGCCGCTTGCCCGCGGCGCGGTTGCCGATTGACAATCTGTTTTCAGCCCCCCTACAATCGGTTTTCACCCGCCAGGACTCGGCAAAGCAAGCTTAATGGGCAAAGCAACTTATAAGGATTCCGGCGTCGACTTGGAGGTCTATGCCCAAAGCATGGCCAGGCTGCCGCGCCTACTGCGGCGGACGCACACGCCGCGGGTGATCGATCTGCCGGGCGGCTTCGCCGGGTTGTTTCAACTCGATTTTTCCTCTCCCCTGTTCGCCCGCAAGTATGAGGATCCGGTGCTCGTCTCCTGCACCGACGGGGTCGGCACCAAGCTCAAGGTCGCCCAGCTTGCCGGGGTGCATAGCACGGTGGGGATCGATCTGGTGGCGATGAGCGTCAACGACGCGATCTGCTGCGGCGCCGAGCCGTTGTTTTTCCTCGACTACGTGGCCATGAGCCACGACGATCCCGAACTGCTGGAGCAGATTGTCGAAGGCATCTCCCGCGGCTGCCTGCAGGCCGACTGCGCGTTGATCGGCGGCGAAA
>JBGTJT010000199.1:0-2757 GCA_041744995.1 Pirellulales bacterium
TTGAAGATCGTCAACCGGGCCGTGCCGCGAGCTTTGAAGCGGCTGGGCTACAACGACACCCAGGTCGAGGAGATCACCACCTACATCGATCAGAACGACAAGATCGGCGGGGCGCCGCACATCAGCGACGAGCACCTGGCGGTGTTCGACTGTGCGTTCGAGCCGCCGGGCGGTGGCCGTTCGATCGACTGGCGGGCGCACGTCAAGATGATGGCCGCCGCGCAGCCGTTCCTGTCGGGAGCGATTAGCAAGACGGTCAACATGCCCAGCACGGTCACGCCCGACGACGTGGCCGACGCCTACACCTGGGGCTGGGAGCTGGGCTTAAAGGCGCTGGCCATCTATCGCGACGGCAGCAAGCAGAGCCAGCCGCTGAATACCAGCAGCGAAGGGGACAAGGCGAAGAAGAAGGAAGAGACCGCCAACGCGGCCCGTCCGCGGCGCGACCGTCTGCCCGACACGCGGCAGTCGATCACGCACAAGTTCAGCGTGGAGGGTCACGAGGGGTACATCAACGTCGGCCTCTACGAGGACGGCCGCCCCGGCGAGTTGTTCATCACCATGGCCAAGGAAGGCTCCACCATCGGCGGCCTGATGGACAGCTTCGGCACGGCCATCTCGATGAGCCTGCAATACGGCGTGCCGCTGGAGGTGCTGGTCAACAAGTTCTCCTACACGCGATTCGAGCCGATGGGTTTCACCAAGAACCCCGACATCCGGCACGCCAAGAGCGTGGTCGACTACATCTTCCGCTGGCTGGGCATCATGTTCATCCCCGGCTACCGCGAAGCAAACCTGGGCCTGCCGGCCAAGGACGCGGCCGGTTTGGAAGGCTCCGCGGAGGACGACGAAACGGAGACCTTGCCCGTCGCCAAGAAGGCAGACGGGCCGAAGCCGGGCGCCGGATCGCCACTCGCCAAGCAACAGCCCACCGCCACGCAACAGGCCACTGCCAAGACCAACGGTCATAACGGCAACGGCAATAGTAATGGCCACGGCAAGCCGAACGGCCTGACGGCGCCGCAGACGATGGCGGAAGTCAGCGCCGCGCTACTGGAGCGAGCCGGCGTACGCATCCGCAGCGACAAAGAGCGCGGCACGGAAATCAGCGTCCAATTCGCCAGCTTCCAATCCGACGCTCCCAGTTGCGACAACTGCGGAGCAATCACGGTGCGGAACGGGAACTGTTACCTGTGCCATAACTGCGGGGCGAGTATGGGCTGCTCGTAGTGTTGGTGTGACGGTGAAGTCGAGAGAATGATCTTTGGAAGCGGCAGCGGGAGACCAGACCCGCTGCCGCTTTTTGACAACGCGAAGGATTGAAAGGAGTTCCGCTATGCCCACAACCGGTGAAAAGCCTGGACAGGGAGTTTACAAATGCACAAGCTGTGGAAAAACCGTCCGGCTTGATGATGATTCGGATACGTTGCCCCCATGCCCATCGTGCTCGGGCACAAACTACATAAAAGTGGGTTAGGAGCCCCGGGAGAATTCGCAATGTCACGTTCGCTAGAAGTACAGAAGGCGCAATACGAATTTGGGCAGTTCATTCGCGAATTGTCCACATTTCGCGCTCGAAGTTGCTCGCCATATGATCTCGATCCACCGGTTGTACCATTCGTGGACGTTCCGAAGGCAGAAGCATTGGAGGCGTTCCTACTGCTTAATCCTGAACTTACGAAGTTTCGAGACGCGTTGGCTCAAGTTCGAAGCGGCCAGGATAGATTGTTGTTTAAGCAGAACTGGCGGGAATTGATCGCAATCTCTGCGCCAGCTTGATAGGCTTGGGTTGAAGTGCGGCAGCACGACAGCACGGAATGGCAACTGCTATTTTGCTATAAATGCGGGGCTAGCATGGGATGCTCGTAGTGCGATAGCCCACGACTTTCAAACAGTGGCGGCAAGCTGGAACAAGGGAACCGATACCACGGTCCGGCCTAGACGTCAGAAACCGCTTTGAGTTGCGCGAACTTTGCTCGGCTGACGAATTGGCCTTTCCGCTCGCCCTCGACAATTTGGTAAAAGACAAACACTTCGCCCGCGTCAGAGTACTGTGCCGCCTGCTCTTCGGAAATGTCAGTGCCGATTTTCCACGACTCCTTTGCGTAGGTAGATGTTCGGTTCATTAGAAATTCATCTAGCTGATGAGGATCTGTGAATTCTGGCAGACGTCCGAGCGTATGAGCAACGACGAATCGGGACGAGTCTTTTCGTGTCATTTTCCCCGTCCGCTCCATTTCTTGCACCCACTTCTCGGTAACTTGAATCGTCTTCACAGTGCCATCCGGCATCGGTATTTCAAGCGGAATGCGCTTTCCGAACAGAGAGTCAATTAGTCCAACAGATGTTTTCATGCCGCCAAGCCTTTCGTCAAAATGGGATCATTCGGATACCGCGTTGTCAGGAAGCGATTACATATTTTCTTGACCGTTCGGTTTCGGCTAAACACACGAATAGCCCATTGTCGCACGTCCCGACATTCTATCAAGTGATCCATCTTCATGCACATCTTTAGCCATGCGCTATGCGGCCGCAACGGCCATGCAGCGCACTTGCGGCTCGTGCGCTGGGGCGGAACCAAACGGCTATGAAACCGCAGAGAGCCCCCGGTGTATTCACCGGGGGTTAAGCGTCGGGGTTGATCTTCCGTCGCGCACTCGGTTGCAGGCGACACGCGGCCGGTCCCGCAGCGCGGGTTTGGCGTGTCGCTTGCGGCGTGGTTGACGGCACGACATCTGCCCGACGCCCGCCTGCGCC
>JBGTJT010000200.1:0-21859 GCA_041744995.1 Pirellulales bacterium
GGCGTGGACCAACAGATCGCATTGCGGCAGCAAGTGCTCAACGTCGTCTCGCCGGCCAAGAAAGTGGACCCGCCCGGCCAGCGGCGGCCGCGCCGCCATGTCGCGTAGCCTCTGCTCGAACTCGACCGTCTCCGGCTTGTCCGAATGGCGCACGCCGACCACGAGCCAATGCAGCGCGTAGTCGATGACGAACCGTTGCTGGCAGGCGGCGGCGATCGTGTCAAATCCCTTGCGCAGCGAGATCTGCCCGACGCTGATTAGCAGCCGCGCATCGGCGCCATACTGCGCGCGGAGCCGGTTTGGCCGATCGCCGAGCGGCCGGAAGCGGGCGAGTTCGACTCCGTTGTAGCAGAGATGAATCTTCTCCCCGGAAAAGCCTTGCGAAACATGGTGGTCGCGCGTCGTCCGCGATACGGCCAGGAGCCGAGTGTGCGCAGATACATCTGCGACTGCCTGGGCGCTGAGCTTGATGATGTCTCGCAAGTGACCGAGACTGGTAACACCCAGGTCTCGGCAAACGGGGCCGGAGAGCCGCGCGGTGGCAAGGCTGTTGGCGTGCAGCAGCGCCGGCCGATCGTCCCGCAACAGCCTAGCGAGGTCCGCACGGAGCGAAGCCAGCGGGCGGCGGACGCCGCCCGTCTCGCAATATGCGAGTTGCCGGATGGGAACGTCGCGGTGGAGCAGTTCGGCGGCCAACGCATGGGGTTCGCCTGCAAAAGCGGGCACGATCGCTCTCGGTTGGAAACCCGCGTCGCGCAGCCCGTTGAGCAGTGCCAGCCAAGACCGCTCGCCGCCGTTGAGCGCCGGGTATTCGAACAGCACGTCGACCGAGAGAGGCATGGTGGATTTCGGATTTCAGATTTTGGATTTCAGATTGCAGGAGATCAATCCGAAATCGCAAATCACCGCCAGCGAGACAATTTCGGCCACGCGGCGCGGACGGTTATTGGCAAGGTATCGCTTGAGCCACCGCCAACCGGAGGCTAGCGCCTTCCGGCTGATGTTTGACGACACCCGAAGCCTCACGCCTCACGCCTCAAGCCTCAAGCCTCAAGCCTCACAACAATCCATACTCCGTCAGTGTCGCGCGGAGCTTCGACTCTTCGGCCTCGTTGAGTGGGGTCATCGGCATTCGCAGTTCGCCCGTGTCGCGGCCGAGCATCTTCATGGCCGCCTTGACCGGGATGGGGTTGGTCGCCAGTGAGAGCATGTCGCGGCACAGTGGAAACAGTTTCTTATGCCATGAGCGCGCTTCTTCCAAGTTGCCGGCCGTGAACGCCCGCAACAATTGCAGCATGTCGCCGGGCACGATGTTGCCGACGACCGAAATCACGCCGCGTCCGCCGATGGCCAGCAGCGGCAGCGTGAGGCTGTCGTCGCCGCTTAGGACGGTCAGATCGGTTGCGGCGATAATGTTCGAGGCCTGATCCATGCTGCCGGTCGCTTCCTTGACGATCGCGATGTTGGGAATCTCGGCCATCCGCACGATCGTTTCCGGTTCGATATTCTTGCCGGTTCGGCCAGGGATGTTGTAGACGCAGATCGGCAGGTCGGTCGCCTCGGCCAGCGCCTTGAAGTGCTGGTACATCCCTTCCTGCGTCGGCTTGTTGTAATACGGCGCGACAACCAGCGCCGCGTCGGCGCCGCTGTCGGCGGCCGAACGGGTGAGGCTGATTGCTTCGCGGGTGCTGTTGCTGCCGGTGCCCGGCATCACCTTGATGCGTCCGGCGACCAACTCGATCGTCTTGGCGATAAACTCCTCGTGATCGCGGTGATCCAGCGTCGGCGACTCTCCGGTGGTGCCGACCGGGCAGACGAAGTTGGTACCGGCGGCAATCTGAAACTCAATCTGTTCGGCGAGTTTGTCGTAGTCGATTTCGTTGTTACGAAACGGCGTGACAATCGCGACACCCAGCCCGGCAAACGCTTCACCTCGAGTCGACATCGATCTTTCCCGATGGTCATTCTACTGTCAATAAACGTCGCATCGAGTCTAAGGCTTTGCGGGCTGCGAGACAAGTTGCTTCATTTCGCGAACGGCGCGTTCCAGGCCAACCAGCACCGCGCGGGAAATAATACTGTGGCCGATGTTTAGTTCGCCCATGCCGGCAATGGCGGCCACGGGAGACACGTTCTGATAGGTTAGGCCGTGGCCGGCGTGCAGCGTCATGCCGGCGTCGCGGATCTGCTTACCCGCCGCGGCGAGCTTGACCAGCTCGTCCTGCCGGGCCTTGCCACGGGCGTTTGCATACTGCCCGGTGTGCAACTCGACCGCCTCGGCCCCCAGCGTCTGCGCCATTTCGATCTGGCGCGTGGCCGGATCGAGAAACAGACTTACGCCGATACCGGCCTGCTTGAGCCGCTCGATCGCTTGCCCCACTTCTTGATGATGGGTGACCACGTCCAGCCCCCCCTCAGTGGTCACTTCCTCGCGCCGTTCCGGCACGACCGTCGCCTGGTCGGGCAGCACCTCGCAGGCGATGTCGAGTATTTCATCGACGCACGCCAGTTCAAGATTCAGCTTCACGGTGACCGTCTGCTTGAGCAGCCGCAGGTCGCGATCCTGGATGTGACGGCGATCCTCACGCAGGTGGATTGTGATACAGTCCGCCCCGCCCAACTCGGCCAGCGCCGCCGCCCAGACGGGATCCGGCTCATAGGTCTTCCGGGCCTGCCGCACTGTGGCGACGTGATCGATATTGACGCCGAGCTGAGCCATCTATGTGAGCCGATTGGGTGAGATGCTGATGTTCTGA
Source organism: Pirellulales bacterium (assembly GCA_041744995.1). GTDB lineage: Bacteria > Planctomycetota > Planctomycetia > Pirellulales > UBA7805 > JBBDLY01. The sequence continues at coordinate 2,757 of JBGTJT010000200.1, forward strand.
AAACGATGAATGGATGGGTGACGGACCGTAGGATGGGACCATTGTCCCAGGGCCTTAAGTGTCGCAACAAATTGAATGCGATCAGGATTTTGAACAGGAGGGAACAGAGAGAACGAAGAAAAGGATTCTCAGTTGTCTCCTTTTCCCTCAGTTTGCTCAAGCTAAGAGATCATCGTTACCTCCGAAACCGGATGCCCTTATTGAGAGTTTCATGTATTTCGTTCTGAGTTTGATTGTCGTGTCAGATTGCATCAACGCCTGCGCAAACCTGACAGGCATTCCTTTTGCAATTTTGAACGACTTTTCAGGCAGCAGAGCGGGGCAGAGTCAACAGAGCATACATTTCTCCGTTTTCTTCGTTGCCTCCTGTTCCAACCTGTGGCGAACTTCAATGACGTGATCGAAGAACGGATTATAGCCCAGCCGCTGGCAAGCTCAACTCATAACTGGGAGTCGAACACCAGTTCGCCCCGCTGAAACTTGCGGCGCCGCTCGGGTACCTGGTCGCCGTTGAGGTCTTCGTCGAGTACCCACATGTGGTTCCGCTGGTCAAAATAGAACGACAACGCGGGTTCCGTATCGGTTCGGGGACGAACCCAACGGCCGCCGTTGACGCGGAGCGCTTCGAGAAACTCATCATTGCTCGGTTCCGGCGGTGGTGGCTCGGCCGGCCGACGATCAAGAAAGTAACCGCCCATTGCCAGCGCGCCGACCACAACCCCGGCCCAGGCCCACCATGGAAGCCCACCGCCAGGCAGCTCGGCAGGTTCGTTGTCGATGCCGAATCGGGTGCCGGCGAACTCAGCCTGTTCCTGTCGGATCGATTCGGCCTCCGGCGCTTCCAGCACATGTTTGATCTGCCGGGCCGCTTCGACGGCGTCCTCCTCGTGGACCAACAACAAATAGAGAACCTGCCAGGTGCCGTCGATGGCGCTGAATTCGTCATGCTGGGCCAACCGGGTCTCGATGCTGCGCCGTTCGAGCTGTTCCGCCAGGAAGCCGGCTTCCGCGGAATTGGAAAGACGGAGCAACGTAGTCCACGATTCGCCGTCGATCAGCGGCAGATCGGCCCCGCACCAGGGACAGAACCTTGCGGGGCGGTCTTCGGCTAGTTCATACGACTGGTCGCAGTTGGGGCAAGTTTTCATGGAAGGCATCTTATGCAAAATAATCGGTGAGAGTTTGCGTTATTCTACCGACTGCACCAAGCTCTGGCCTCCCCGGAGCGGGCTTCGCCTTGTGATCCACTGCGGTGCGGGTGATTTAATTCTGGCATTTTGCGCCTCTAAATTGCCAGCGCCGCGCGGGTGGTTGGGCACCGGTTTTCGTGTCTTCCCAACGGCGTTCAGACTAGCCGTGCAAGGCATAACCTGTGTTCAAATAACGAGTTCGGTTATTTTTGCTTGGTCGCGTATTTAAGCTAAACTTTCGATGACGTCAGGACGACAACGCACGTACTGCCCGGCCTTTAGCTCATCGACAGAGCCGCGTTCGCGGAATCGCCGGGCGTTGAGTTGACTGATTTAGCGCCCGTTCGGGTGGACGACCCACACCGCATGCCGAAACGACCCACAGCTTGTCTGAGAGGAACAACCATGAATTGCCAGAAACTCGCCGAACGTATCCAAGGATTCCAACCGGAGGCCATTCCCCGCGACGTGGCCCGGCTTTGCCTGCTATTGACCAATTCAGTGGAGAACGTCACCGAGCTTGACAGTGAAGAGACGCTCCGCCAGGCTTGGCACGACATGAGCCTGAAATTACAGGCCGCCACCGATCAGCACGCGGCCATGACGAGCGAACTGGAGGAATTGGCCAGCAGCGACCCGCGAAAATTCACGCCCGACCAGGTCTGGGTGTTGATTCGAGCCATCAAGGTGCAAAGCCAAGTGCTGCAAATGTACGTCGGCCAACCAGTGCTCGACGTCTAGCGCTCTGCTACCACTTAAGTTGAGGGTAGCGGAATTCGCCAGAATTCCGAGGCGTTTGAATTCTCTTCGAGGCAACGGAACTCTTAGCGAGTTCCGCTACGCGAATTCGCCGGCGGTTTTCCGCACCCTAGCAACTGAGCGATCAGCCGTTAGAATACAGTAGCTTCATGCTACGAGCCGCCTTGGCGCAGGCTCGGTTTGATCCTTCATGTCCCCGGCAATTCACCACCGAATCGAATCGGTTGATTCGAGACCTCGGTTGTGTTGGCGTACGCATCTCTCTCGCGGCAGCGAGGGCACCATCCATGGCACAAACACTCTCGCAAACTTCGCTGTACGCCTGGCACGCGGAACATGGCGGCCGGCTGGTTGACTTTGCGGGCTGGTCCATGCCGGTCGTCTACACGTCGATTGTCGAGGAACATCGGGCGACGCGGACCGCGGTCGGCTTGTTCGACATCTCCCACATGGGCCGCCTGCGGTTCGACGGAACCGGCGCGGCAGACTTTCTCGACTCGCTCGTGACGCGTCGCGTGACCCGACTCAAGCCGGGGCAGGTCCGATACGGCCTGATCACCAACGCTTCGGGCGGTATCCTCGACGACGTGCTTGTTTATCAGATGGGCGACCACATGATGATGGTCGTCAACGCCGGCAATCGTGAAAAGATCGTGGCCTGGCTCAACCAGCATCTGCAGGGCCGCGACGACGTCTCACTTACTGATCTCACCTTCGATTGGGCGATGATCGCCGTGCAAGGTCCGCAAGCCGTCGAGATGCTCAAGCCGCTGCTCGAAGTCGATCTGGCTGGCATGAAGTATTACTCGGCGGCCGAAGCGACAATGGCCGGAACCCATTGCGTCGTCAGCCGCACGGGGTATACCGGCGAGGACGGCGCCGAATTGATCGTCCCGGCCGAACAGGCGTCTGCTATTTGGGAAAAACTGGTTGCCGCCGGAGGCCAAGCGTGCGGGCTGGGAGCGCGTGATACGCTGCGGCTGGAAGCCGCCATGCCGCTGTACGGACATGAGTTGAGTGAGCAGATTACGCCGATTCAGGCGGGTCTGGAGTTCGCCGTGAATCTCAAGAATCGCTCGTTTTGCGGGAGCGACGCCCTGGCCGAGCAAGTTGCTCGGCGTGAAGAACTTCCCCAGCGAATCGGCCTTCTGATGGAAGGCCGCCGCGTGCCACGCGAGCACTACGCGGTTTTCGACGGAGAGAGCGAAGTCGGCCAGATCACCAGCGGCACCTTCTCGCCGACCTTCGAGCGGCCCATCGCGTTGGCCTATGTGCGGCCCGCTTCGGCCGAGGTCGGCCGCACGCTGCAAGTCGACATTCGCGGCAAGCGGCTCGATGCCGAGGTGGTCTCCCTGCCTTTTTACTCCCGCGAATAGTCCCGCCCGTCGCAACAGAATGAGCGTCCGCCCACAAGCTACCCCACGATTCGATCAAAAAGGAGTTTACTGTGAAGCAAGAGGATTTGTTGTACGCCCCGACGCACGAGTGGGTGTCTGTGAGCGAGGAGGAGGGCGCGAAGATCGCCACGATCGGCATCTCGGCCTTCGCCGTGGAAGCCCTCACCGATCTGGTCTATCTCGACTTGCCGGAGTTGGGCAAGACGGTGCAGGCGGGCGAGTCGTTTGGCGAGATCGAAAGCGTCAAGGCGGTCAGCGATCTGTATGCACCCGTCAGCGGAGAAGTGATCGCCCGCAACGAGGCCCTGCCCGACTCGTTGGAAAAGCTGAACAGCGATCCCTACGGCGACGGCTGGATCGCCAAGATCAGAGTCAGCGACGAGTCAACCCTCGGCAAGCTGATGGACCACGCCGCCTACCAACAGCAATGCGAAGAAGAAAGCTAACACCAGTAGCTGAAGTCGCCAGAATTCAGATGGCAGTGGAACACAGATCCCATCGCCACGGAACTCTAGGCGAGTTCCACTACGGCAATTCCTGAACCCTGAACCCTGAACCCTGAACCCTACTTCATGCCTTATATCTACAACACCCCCGACCAGCAGCGGCAAATGCTAGAGGCCATCGGTGTGGCGAGCCTGGAAGACCTGTTCGCCGCGATTCCCGATTCCTTGCGGCTGAAGCGACCGCTGGACGTGCCGCCCGCCCTCGGCGAATTGGAACTGACCCAACACATGTCGGCGTTGGCGGCCGATAACGACCACGCCGGTACGCACGCCTGCTTTCTGGGCGGCGGCAGCTACGATCATTTCATTCCTGCCGCGGTCGACATGATCGGTTCGCGGAGTGAATTTTATACGTCGTACACGCCGTACCAGCCGGAAGTAAGTCAAGGCAACCTGCAGGTTACGTTCGAGTACCAGACGATGATCTGCCAGTTGACTGGCATGGAGGTCAGCAACGCCAGCCTCTACGACGGCGGCAGCGCGGCGACTGAGGCGGTGCTGCTGGCGATGGCGACCAATCGACGCCGCAAAGTGGTGACCGCCGTCAGCGTGCATCCGGAATATCGCCAGACCCTGGAAACCTACTTTGCCAATCTCGACGCCGAACTGGTCGCCATCGGCGCAGCCGACGGCAAGGTCGATCCGGCCGAGTTGGCCGCCGCGGTCGACGACCAGACAAGCTGCGTGTTGGTGCAGCATCCGAACTTCTTCGGGGCGCTGGAAGACGTCCAGCAGCTCGCCGAGATCGCCCACCAGGCAGGCGCACTGTTCATTGTCTCGGTCGATCCCATAAGCCTCGGCCTGCTCAAGCGGCCAGGAGACTACGGCGCGGACGTGGTGGTGGCCGAAGGGCAGGGGCTTGGCAATCCGATGGCCTATGGCGGACCGTATCTGGGAATCATGGCCTGTCGCGAGGCGTTCGTGCGGCGAATGCCAGGCCGCATCGCCGGACAGACGGTCGATCGCCGCGGCAAGCGGTGTTGGGTGCTGACGCTGCAAACCCGCGAACAGCATATCCGCCGGGCCAAGGCGACCAGCAACATCTGCACCAACCAGGGCCTGTTCGCACTTCGCGCCAGCGTTTATCTGGCGTTGATGGGCCCGCATGGCATGCGCGAGGTGGCGGAACTCTGCTTGAGAAAGGCCCATTACGCAAGACAGGTGCTCACAGCGGACGAACGTTTCGAGCCGGCGTTTGCGACACAATCGTTCAAGGAATTCGTGATTCGCGACAGGGAGGACGATGTGGAGAACCTCGTAGCCGACGCTCATCGGCGCGGTTATTTCGCCGGCGTGCCGCTGGGCCGCTGGTATCCGCACCTGTCCGACTGCCTGCTGGTCGCCGTCACGGAAAAGCGCACGCGCGCCGAGATCGACGGACTGGCCGCCGTGCTAGCCGGCCACGTACATGAGGAGACCGCAATCCATGCGTAACAACCGAGCAACCCAACTGTTATTTGAACTCTCCGAACCGGGTCGACGCGGCGCGGCGCTCCCCGCGGCCGACGTGCCGGCAGTCGATTTGGATGACCTGATCAACGCCGACCAGCTAAGCGACGTCCCGCCGCCGCTGCCAGAGTTGGCCGAGCCGGAGGTGATCCGCCACTTCGTCAACTTGTCTACGCTGAACATGTCGGTCGACACCCATTTCTATCCGCTCGGTTCCTGTACGATGAAGTACAACCCCAAGCGGAACGAACGACTGGCCAGTCTGCCGGGCATGCTCGATCTGCATCCCTATCAGCCCGAATCGTCGCTGCAAGGCTTGTTGCAATTGCTGTACGAACTGCAACAGATGCTCGCCGAGATCGCCGGCCTGGAGGCGGTTTCGCTGCAACCGGCCGCCGGCGCCCATGGCGAACTGGCGGCCTTAATGGTGGCGGCGGCCTATTTTCGCGATATCGGCGAAACACGTACCAAGGTGCTCACGCCCGACAGCGCCCACGGCACCAATCCCGCCAGCGCGGCGATGTGCGGCTTTGAAACCGTGACGGTCAATAGCACGCCGCAAGGCTACGTCGACATGGACGACCTGCGCCGCAAGCTGGACGATTCCGTGGCGGTGTTCATGATCACTAATCCCAATACGCTGGGGATGTTCGATCGGCACGTCTCGGAAATAGCCGATCTGGTGCATCAGCGCGGCGGCTTGATCTACCTGGACGGGGCCAACATGAACGCCATTCTCGGCGTCACCCGACCGGGCGACTTCGGCGCCGACATGATGCACTACAACCCGCACAAGACCTTTAGCGGCCCGCACGGCGGCGGCGGCCCGGGCGCGGGGCCGATCGCGGTGACCGAAAAGCTGGGGCCGTATCTTCCCGCGCCGATCGTGGTCAAGCACTCCACCGCCGAGGGAGACGTCTATCGGCTGCAGTACGACCGGCCGAAGTCGATTGGCCGTGTGCGTGCATTCTTCGGCAACGTGGGGGTGCTTGTCCGAGCCTATTGCTACATTCGCACGCATGGCGCCGAAGGGCTAAAAGCGGTCAGCGAGAACGCCGTGCTGAATGCCAACTACTTGTTGTCACGGGTGAAACATATCCTGAATGTTCCCCAGGGCGATCGCTGCATGCATGAGTTCGTGGCGACCGGCGCGAAGCTGAAAAGCGAAAAAGGCGTTTCCGCCATGGACCTCGCCAAGCGGTTGCTCGACTACGGTTTCCACGCTCCGACGGTTTATTTCCCGCTGGTGGTTAAGGAGGCGATTATGATCGAGCCGACCGAAACCGAAAGCAAGGCCACGCTCGATCAGTTCGCTGAAACCTTGTTTCGCATCACCGAGGAGGCGCCCCAGGTGCTGCACGAAGCGCCGCACACCACCGGCATCAGCCGGCCCGACGAAGTGCAGGCGGCGCGGCAACCCGTCCTTCGTTGGACTCCGGAAACGGTTTAGGGATCGCCTCGAGCAAGCTTGTGGGAAACGCTCCAAAAATCGAATATCGAGACTGCCGGCTGATCGTCGACGATGCGGCGCCCGGCGCCTGGAACATGGCGCTCGACGAGTCGCTGCTGGAGTTCGCCGCGAAGCAGAAGCGATGGACGCTGCGGTTTTATCAATGGTCGCGTCCGACTCTTTCGCTCGGTTACTTTCAATCGCACACCGCCAGAAACGCGCACGCCGCCAGCCGTGCGGCGGAACTCGTGCGACGTTCGACCGGTGGCGGGGCGATTTTGCACGATGCCGAACTGACCTATAGCATCACCTTGCCGGCGGCGGAAACAGAGCGAGGCCATAGCGATTGGCTCTATTACGCCCTGCACGAGACGCTGATCGATGCGTTGGCTGAATTCGGCGTGCGAGCCAGCCTGCAACCGCGCAATCGGCCCGAGCCGGACGCCGATGAGTTCCTCTGCTTCCGTCGCCGCACGCGAGGAGACGTGTTGCTTGCGACCGCCCCCGGCGCCCACGCGTGGAAGAGCGCCGGCAGCGCGCAGCGTCGCAGCAAGGGCGCCTTGTTGCAGCATGGCAGCGTGCTGCTGAGCGCCAGCCCGGCGGCCCCGGAACTGCTCGGTGTCGCGGAACTCACCGGCCAGACGCTCTCCGCTGCGAGTTTGCTGCAAGCCTGGCAGCCGCGCATTCGCGACCGGCTCCACTTGCGATTGGAGACCGATGGACCAACGAGCAAGGAAGTCGCTCACGCTAAGCGGATCGAATCGGAAACCTTCGCACATCCCGCCTGGACCGAGCGGCGGTAGGGGAGATCGATTTGCATTTCCTCCATTTATGGCCTACGTTTCAGATGGAACATGATCTCGGTTGCCGTCTCGCGTGACCGACGATCTCGGGCCTTGCCGTTGCGGCAACTTATCACCTTTCTGTTCTTGCTCGGGCCGTGGCCGGCCCAGGGAGTCGCCAATGTTGGGCTTATTTTGCGCCGATCGTGCGCGCCGTCGTCGTGGTTTTGTGGGGACGTTGCTTCTGACCGTGGCCGCTTCGCTGGGATGGGCGGGGGGCGATGCGGTCGCTTCCGACGTCGTGGTGGTTGAGGAACGATGGGTGTTGCAAGTCACCAGCAGTGACTCCAATAGCACGGCACCGCAGGTAGCTACCGCCTTCTCCCCCAGCGGCGACGTGTCCGACTTGCACGCCATGTTCGAGATGAATCATCAAAGCGTGCCTGACTTCGTGCCGGGCGGATTGCATCTGCAGTTGTGGCAAGGAGAGGAACTGACCCAGACTCGCAAGTTCCCCAACCCCAATGTGATGAGCGGCGGAGGCGAGACGGTCACCTGGACGCAGCGGATGGAGTTGGAGGGAAGCACTTTGACCTTTTCCATCGTGGAGGGATCGTCCACGACCTGGAGCGCGTTTGGAGGGCAAGGTTATCTCAAATCTTCCGCAGCCACTACGTTGCCCAACCTCAATGGCTATCGGCCGGAGGTTTCGGTTGAGCACTCGGGCGTCACCTACGCGGGAAACCGAGTGGGAAAGCTCATGTTGCAGAGCGTGCGTCGGATCGCCGCCGACGGCCAGCAGACGGTTGACGAAACCGAACGGGTCATTCACGAGCACTAGCGTACCATCAAATCCGGCGCACCGCCTCGCGGGCGCGTCCTACTGGGAGAATCCGCCATGAAACGCCTGTCGCAACGCCGTCAAGGCAACGTATTGGTACTGACCGCGTTTCTTATCGTCGTGCTGCTGGCGATGGTGGCGTTCGCAGTCGACATTGGATTCGTTCTGCTGACGCGCACGCAATTGCAGCGTGCGGCGGACGCCGCAGCGCTGGCGGCCGCCTGGGAGATGATCGACGACGAGTCACTGTCGGGCAACGGTGAGACAAATGTGCTCTCCAGCGAAATTCGCACCAAGGCGGAAGAATATGCGGCGTCGAATCGAGTGCTGAGGCAACAATCGCAGTTGGCCCTGCAGGACGTCTCGATGGGCTATGTGGCCGATCCGTTTAGTTCCAACTGGCACATGCAGGAGAGCGGCGGGGCGGGGCCTTACAATGCGGTGACGGTCCACGTTCGCCGGCACGCTGATCAGAACGGCGAGTTGCCCCTGTTCTTCGCGCGGGTGTTCGGCCACGACAGCGTCGCCGCCGAGGCCTCGGCCACCGCGGTCGTGCTCAGCAGCATACGGGGATTTGCGGCGCCGAGCGACGGATCGAACTTGGGCATCCTTCCGTTTGCGCTCGACGAGGAAACCTGGCTCGACATGCTGGCCGGCGGCGGCGACGACGCCTGGACCTGGAGCGCAGCCGACGAAGCGGTTGTCGCCGGGAGCGACGGCATTCGCGAGATCAATCTCTATCCTCAGGGGACCGGCTCGCCCGGTAATCGGGGCACGATCGATATCGGCAGCAACAATAACAGCACCGCCGATATCGCCCGACAGATACTCGAAGGCGCCTCGCCAGCCGACCTGGAGCAGCATGGCGGAAAGTTGGAGCTGGACGAGCAGGGCGAGCTGTTGCTTAACGGTGACACCGGTATCAGCGCCGGAGTGAAAGATGAACTGGAAACGATCAAAGGGCAACCGCGGATCATTCCCATCTTCCGTACCGTCGAAGGCCCCGGCAACAATGCCATGTACACGATTATTGGCTTCGCCGGCGTGCGGATCGTAGACGTGAAACTGACCGGGAAAATGAGTATGAAACGCGTTACCATCCAACCGGCCAATGTGGTCGCCCGCGGCGCCATTCCCGGCGATGGACTCGGCCAGCCGAGTCATTTTATCTATTCGCCGGTGTGGTTGCTCCGCTGACGGCGGACACCGGGCTATCCATGCATAAAGCCCCGCAGCCAAGCGATTGGCGGCGGGGCTTTATTTTTCGACCTTCGGCGACGGGCACCAGAAACAGATTTAATTATCGTGGTAGTTGAGGTTTCCTGTCGGGCCGCCGACTGTCGCTATCCGGAAAGACGAATCAACAGGTGCCGCAGAAGTTGTCCACCTCTTTTTCCGCCTTGTCTTTCTCGTAGCCGTAACGCTCCTGGATGCGGCCAACCAGTTCCTCTCGCTTGCCGTCGACCTTATCCATGTCGTCGTCGGTGAGCTTGCCCCACTGCTGTTGGGCTTTGCCCTTGAACTGCTTCCAGTTTCCACTGATTTGATCCCAGTTCATTACCTTCTCCTTATTGGTTGGTGGCTTGGAAGAATGCTATTCTCTCATTACTTCCGAACCACATGCCTCTCTTATCTGAGACACTGAAGAAAGCAACTGGCGTGCCAATCGTTACGGCTTGACCACGTCAGCCGGCGAAAACCTGCACGGAAAGGCAACTTACGAGCCGCCAAGCCACTTTTCAGCCATGCAGTAGCCCAGACCGCGACAGGCTGGCCGGACAATTGTCGGCCAGAAGATGGCCGAATCGGCGACAGCCGTCACCTAAGCTACTTCGGCTTGGGGCTCGATCTGCGCGTTGTGGGCGCAGGGTGGACGACGTTGCTCGCCAAGCGCAGTTTTTCCAGCAGCCGGATGATGAGATAGGTGAAGTCGAACTCCCACCAGCGGCGGCCGTGCGCGGCGCAGCGGGGGAAGGCGTGGTGGTTGTTGTGCCAGCCTTCGCCGTGGCCGGTAAGCCCCACCAGCCAGTTGTTGCGGCTTTCGTCGGAGGTCTCGTAACTGCGGTATCCCCAAACATGGGCAAACGAGTTGACGGCCCAGGTAATGTGCCAGACATAGACCGTGCGGACAAACACACCCCACACCAGCAGGCTCAGACCCAGTTGCAGTCCGCCGGTCACATTGCCAGCGGCCCACCAACCGGCGCCGAAGCCGACCAGGAAAAACAGCGCGGCATGGGTCAGATAGACGTACCACTGCATCGAATTTCGTTCGAGGCGAAGATAAAACGGCTGCTTCAACAGATCGCGGGCGTAGCGGTCGTAAAAGTCCGAAGTGCCAAAGTAGGTGTTGCGGTAGACAAGCCAGCCGACGTGGCCCCAGAGGAAATCGACCAGCGGACTGTGCGGGTCGGGCTGCACGTCGGTGTGCTGATGGTGCATACGATGGATGGCCACCCACCGCGCCGGCGCGTCTTGCAGCGAGCAGACGCCAAACAGGGCAAAGGTGTATTCCAGCCACTTTGGCAGTGTCAGCCCTTGATGGGTCAGAAGGCGGTGATAGCACAAGTTGATGCCGAGCGCCCCGAAGACGATCGTGCCGAGCACAACCGAGACGACGCCCGTCCAACTGAACAGCCAGGGAATGAACGCCAACAGGGCCAGCAGATGGACGAGGACCACCCCGATCAGATACGACCAGAAGATGCGGCGGGTGGCAGTGCGGGGCCGACTCAACTTGACAGGCGTTTCGGCCGAGGATGTAGCAAGAATCGCATCGCAGGGGTCGTTGTCGACCGCTTCACTAATTGCCATAAAAACCCAAGTCTAAAAAACGCTATATGTAAACTAGCTGTCAGCTATCAGCCGTCAGCGATCAGCAACCAGGAACGGCGTTTTTCCTTGCTGATAGCTAATAGCTGATCGCTGACAGCTACTTGTTGCTGATGTCGTAACAGTGCAGGTCGGCTTGATCTCGGAGGTAGAGCTTGCCGTTGCTGATCACAGGGTGGGGCCAACTCTTGCCGTTGACCGTGGCGATTTTGAATTGCCCGTCTAGTTGGTAGCCGTCGGTGGTGGCGTCGATCAGCGCCATCACGCCGTTTTCGTAACGAAAGTAGAGCTTGCCGTCGGCCAGGGTGACCGCCGCCGAACCGTCGCCGGCGCCCCGTTCGGGGCCCCACACCACGCGGCCGGTCTTCATCTCCAGGCAGATCGGCAAACCTTTGTTGTGGTTGTGACCGCAGTAGATGTGACCGTCGAGCAGGATCATGCCGCCGTGATGGTTCTGCAGCGTCTTCGATTCGAGGAAGTAGACTTCCCGCACGCCCCGAGCGCCGCGGGCGACCTCGAGCAGCGCCGCACCGGTGCCGTAACCGGTCGAGCAGAAGACATAGTCGCCGTCGACGATCGGCGTGGGGATGTTGGCCGTGGTGTTGGCGATGGCGTTGTAGGTCCACAATGTCTGGCCGCTTTCGGCCGCAACACTGATGATGCCGCGTCCGACGAGCTGCACGTATTGCTTCACTCCGCCGGCGTTGCTGACGACGATGGACGAGTAGCCAGCGCCGTCCTTCCCCTTGTTGCCGACGTCGGCGGGCAGCTTGGCGGCCCACAGTTCGCGGCCGGTCTTCTTGTCCAGGGCCACGATAACCTTGTTGTTGCCGCCAGGAGTGCAGAGCAGCTTGTCGCCGTCGATCAGCGGCGATTCACTGTAACCCCAACCGCTCATCATGAAACCGCCGAAGTCCTTGGCAAAGTTCTTGCGCCATACTTCCCGGCCGGTCGCTGTTTCGGCGCAGAGCAGATCGCCATCGCGACCGATGGCATAGACCAAATCGCCGTCGACGGTGGGCGTCCCGTTCGGTTCGCCGCCGCCGACTTTCGTAGCCCAGAGTTCCTCGCCCGTGGCCAAATCGAGCGCGATCAGTTCGGCGCCCCCTCGGCGTTCGCCCATGGTGAACAGACGGCCGTCGGCGAGCGAGACGCTGGAAAAACCTTTGCCAAGATTCTTCGCCTGCCAGGCGATCGGCGGCGCGGCATCCCACGATCGCAGTAAGTTTTCCTCGCGGGCGATGCCGTCGCGAAGCGGGCCGCGCCATTGATTCCAGTCGCCGGTGGCGGTCGCGGCAGTTGCGGTCGTCACGCCCGATTGACGACGGCCTTTTAACAGTCCGCGCACATGTTTCTGATCGTCTGGGCTGAGTTGCTTCATCTCGACCGTCAACAGTTCACCGCCGGTCTTGCGGAGTTGGACTTTTAGATCGGCGTATTCCACGAACTCCGCCTCGATCTTGAACTGGCCGGTGGCGTCGGTCCAGGTGCGGGTTTCCGCATTGCCGGAACCCGTGATACCGACCGCTGCGATAATCGAAACCGGAATCAGCAGCAACAGCGCGGCGCGAGCGATGCGAATGGCGGGCGACATGGCTTTGCCCCTGGGAGGGTGGGTCGGTGGAGAGGTGTATCTTATAAAGATACCGCCTTGACCTCGAATCGGTCAATGATCCGTCCCTCATTCTGGCAGGACGAAGTCGTTAAAACGCAGCACCGGCGAGGGCGCATGGACCATCACCGCCGCGCTGTATCGCTCCGCCAGATCGAAGTCGCGCAACGTCCAGGCGCCCGTCTCATAGGCAGTCGTATGGAATCGCAACACGTTGGCCGGTTCATCTGGGCGGAGTGTCACGTCGAAGGTGTCCAATCCGGCGAAAATCCCGGTCCCCACGGCTTTGATATAGGCTTCCTTGCGGGTCCAGCAGCGGAAGAACGCCGCCAGTTGCTCGTTGCTGGCAATTTGGGCAAGCGTGGAGCGTTCGCTGAGGCTGAAAAACCGCGCAGCGAGCCGCAAGGCGTCGTCCATTGGTCGGTGGCGTTCGATATCGACGCCCACTGCCGCCGCCGCGGTCACCGCCAGAACCACCCACTCGCCAGAGTGCGACACGTTGAATTGCAGCCTTTCGGCCAACGCCCGCTCGGCCAGCCGCGGTTTGCCGTAATGGTTGAATTCAAATGTGAGCGATTGAGCAGAGGTGGCAAGATATTTCGCCAGCACTAGCCGGGTCATGCCGCGTGCCAGAATCGAGGCCCGGCGAGCCTGCGCGGCTCGAAACCGTTCGGCCTTGGCCTGCTCCTGCCCGTCGAGGACGGCCCACAGCGGGGCAAGCCTCGTCGTGCGATCCAACTCTGGGGTATTTCGAGCACGCCACAGGAGGACGTCGCCGCCCTCCGGCGGCGGCCACGGCTGGTCCATGCCAAGCGGCTGCCAGGTCCGAGGGGGGTGGATCATGCGATGTTCCGGGGAGTTTTGCGGCAGCCGGCCGAGTGGCGAAGTAGGTGATTTGCCGCACCAAGATGAAAGTTTCGAGTTTTTCGTCGGCAATCGATCGGAATTTGGGGTATAATCGTGGCGATCGAAGGCGCTCGATTCCCACCCACGCATTATAAGGAACCTGCCATGAGAATCACTTCCCGCGTTGTTGTTTTGACGTTGATTGCGGCGGTCTTTACCGTAGTCCCGGCCGCCAGCGCCGAGGAAATCGTCCTATTCGACGGCACCAATCTTGACCACTGGCGCGGCTACAACAAGGAAGACGTCCCGGCCGCCTGGCAGATCGAAGACGGCGCGCTGACCCTCAACGGCAAAGGGGGCGACTTGATGACCAAGGAGAAATTCGACAATTTCGAATTTAGCTTCGAATGGAAAATCTCGGCCGGCGGCAACAGCGGCGTGATTTACCGGGTGAAGGAGCAGCAGGGCCAGCCTTCGTATAAGACCGGTCCGGAGTACCAGGTACTCGACGACGGCCCCGGCGGCAACAACAGCAAGCACGGCTCCGCCGCGCTGTACGACCTGTACGCGCCCGAGGGAAAGACTTCCAAGCCGGCCGGCGAATGGAATACCGCCAAGATCGTCATCAACAACGGCAAAGTCGAGCATTGGATCAACGGCGCCAAAGTGGTCGAAACCGAAATTGGCGGCAACGACTGGAACGAGCGGGTCGACAACAGTAAGTTCAAGACCTGGGAAAACTTTGGCAAGATTACGCCCGGTCACATTTGCCTGCAAGATCACGGTAACCGAGTGTGGTACCGCGACATCAAAGTCAAGAAGCTCACGGAGTAGTAGAGTCTGCCCGGCTTGAGAGCCTAGGCCTGCGAAGCGAATAGGCCGGTCGGCGCGAGCCAACGCGGGAAAATCCGCGAGTTTTGTCTCTTTCCTTCGTCCGCGGGATTCTATAATTTAGATGTAGCTGGTCGCGAACCCGACAAACTTACTTTCACTGGAGTACACGTTCCGATGTCCATTACCTTGACTGAGCGCGCCGCCAAAGCGGTTAAAGACACCTTTTCGGCGCAGAAGCTGGGAGAAGAGTTCCGTCTGCGAGTCGGCGTAACCGCCGGCGGTTGCAGCGGCTTTAGCTATGAGTTGCGCCCTGACAGCGAAATCGACGCCGAGAAGGACTCCGAATACGAGCAGCACGGCCTGAAGATCGTAGTCAATCGTAAGAGTGCGCTGTTCCTCGACGGAGCCGTACTCGATTACTACGAGGGGATCGAAAAGCAAGGCTTCCGCTTTGAAAATCCCAACGCGGTCAAATCATGCGGCTGCGGCAGTTCGTTTCAAGCCTAAAGCTGCAATCAATGCCACGAAGCCCGTGCCAGTTTATCCTGGCACGGGCTTTTTTCGTTGGGACACAGGTGCTCGACTTTCCAAGTCGAGAAGCGCGCCGTGCCCGGGTTGCCCTCTCCAAAGGCGTCCGTCAGGCAAATGCGAGCAGGGACGAGCCTCTTCGGCTACTGTTCCAACGGCTCAATTGCCTCGCCGAAACTTACCGGCGCGCCTAAGCCTGCCGCGAGTCGTTGCAAGTACTGCCGTCGCGGGATCTCGCGCGCGCCCATGCGAGCGGTATGGTCGGTCAGTTGCTGGATGTCGAGCATGCGAAATCCGCGCCGCCGGAGCTGGTTGACCAGGTATACCACCGCCACCTTGGAAGCGTCGGTCACGTGATAGAACATCGACTCGGCGGAGAAGGTGGCCCCCATCGCCAATCCGTAGGTGCCGCCGGCCAATTCCCCCTGGTGCCAGACCTCCACGCTGTGGGCGTGCCCCATGCGATGAAGTTGTTCGTAAACTTCAATCATTTGCGGCACCAGCCAGGTTTCTCCACGGCGATCCTGGGCCGTGGCGCAGTTGCCGATCACCTGAGAGAAATCGGCATTGCAGGTCACCTCGAATTTGCCGCCGCGGAGGGTGCGTCGCAGCCGCCGCGAGACGTGCAGTTCGTCGAATTCTAATACCGCCCTCGGATTCGGCGACCACCACGCCAGCAGCAGCGCTCCGTCGTAGACGGGCCAGGGAAAGATTCCGTGACGATAGGCATCCAGCAGCCAGTCCGGCGAGAGCTTGCCTCCAAAAGCGAGCAGCCCGTCGGCGTCGGAACTTTCCACCGGCGGAAAGTATTTTGAAGGCGGAATGGTTGGTACTTCAGTCACCGCAACGCTCCTCGACAAACGCCCACCAAAAGGGCTGTAGGCCCTGTTATTTTATCGTAGCGAACGAGTGGCACCAAGCAAAAGCCTCGCCGCGAATCGATTGGGCGAGTTGGACTGCGGTGCATCTGCCGATATACTCCCACTATAGAGGCGGCTTGCCTTGAGTGCCGACCGACGTCCTTGATTAGCGAACCGCGCCAATGTCTGACGAACGTATGCAGTCCGACCGATCTCCGGAAACCGCTCCGCCCGTCCGCCCGGCGGCGACCCGCGAAAGCGCCTGGCCGCGCGCGGCGTTGTATTGGCTGCTGGGGTTGTTGATCCTGCTGTTGATCATGCCCTCGTTGCTGGAGCGGGTCAGTTACTCGATCGCCAAGGGTCGGCAAGAGGCCGCCCTGGAGGGCTTGCGGCAGCTCAACGTCGACTTCACGCTCAGCGGCTTTGGCGAGGCTTCGCGACTGGTAGCCCAGGCGTCCGGGCCGAGTGTGGTGTACGTGACCACGCGGAGCGTGGCGACCACCGGCGCCTCAGCCGATGAGCGGCAGTTTTACTTTGGCAGCCCCCGCGCTTATGAACTAACCGGCCAAGGCTCGGGGGTGGTGATCGACGACCAAGGCTATATTGTGACCAACTTCCACGTCATAAGCGGTGCCAGCGAGATCGACGTGGTGCTCGACGGCGGCGAATCGCGCCGCGCCACGCTGGTGGGTGCCGACCCGCTGACCGACCTGGCCTTATTGCGCGTCGACTCGGGCGGACTGGTGCCCATCAAGTGGGGCGACAGTGAACGCCTTCAGGTAGGCGATCCGGTGTGGGCCATCGGCAGTCCGTTTGGTTTGGAGAACAGCATCACCTTCGGTATTGTCAGTGCCAAGGGACGACGCGGCATCAACGGCTCTCGATTCCAGCAATACCTGCAGACCGACGCCGCGGTGAATCCGGGCAACAGCGGCGGCGCGCTGGTGAATATCCAGGGAGAACTCGTCGGCATCAACACGGCGATCATCGGCCCCCGTTACCAGGGCGTAAGTTTCGCCATACCTAGCGGCTTGGTGGCCGAAGTGGTCGCCAAATTGAAAACGGAAAAAACTTACGCTCGCGGCTGGCTGGGCGTGCAGTTGGCGGAACTGACCGATCCAGTGCGGGAGCGGATCGCAACCGATCGCACCAGCGGGGCCGTCATTGTGAGCGTGCTGCCCAACTCCCCCGCCGCCGGCAGTCGCCTGCAACCGGGCGATATCGTGATCGAGTACGACGGCAACGAGGTTGAGAATCCCGAGCAGTTCTCCGTGATGGTGGCCGCCACGGTGCCCGAGTCGCAGGTCGAGATCAAGGTGATGCGCGACGGCGACGAAGTGACGCTGCCGGTAAGAGTGGGCACGCTGCCGGTTGCGATTAATCGGTAGCGGGCTGCTTTCGGTTATTTCACTCCGGCCGGATAGCGAATGTAGGCTCCATCGCCCCGCTCTTCCAGCCAGATCAGGTCGAGTCTTCGCAGCAGGGCGACGGAAATCGCCATCGCGCCGCAGTCCCGGGCACGGATCCAGGTGCGTTCATTGCGCAATCGCGTCCGCAGGTCGGCGGCATCCTGAATGGTCGCGGCGTCGACCAAGATGACCGACCGGAATCTGCTGATGGCTTCCAAGGTGACGTGTGGTGCGCAGAGCAGGATTTGCGTTAGTATCCACGCCCTGCCAAATGGACTCCCATAGTAAAGGTTCAATGCAGAGCCGCTGTCGGATTGCATGATGAAATTGTCGTAAAATCCGCTACGAGTATATTCGCCCAAGTCGAACAGTTTTCGTCCGACAGTCAGCCCCTCGATTAGCAGCAGTCCACAAAACCCCCAAGCTACCCAAAAGCTGATGCGATTTGCCTCGAATCCAAAGGAATGGAGGAGGAAGGCGGTTATCCCGTAGGTCAGATGCCAGGAGAGCATCCATAGCAGATAGGCAATGGGAATTAACACGACGGCCAATGCGATCGCTAGCATATAGTGGCGGCGCACGCGCGCTAAAAGCTCTTCACTAGACATGTTTTGCAACTGGCCCTCGGTTTTTGAGGCGACTGGTTCCAGGGTAATTCGCTTGGGCCGGACGATTCTTGACTTGGGCTTGATGCGGAAAGCCGTTTGCGCAAAAATCAAGTTGGAGAAGATATGCTAAATCGTTACAATTTGGGGGCTTGAGTCGATCGTCGCGGGGGACGAAATGTTAGATCGATTCTTACTAGCTAGCATGCGACCGCACAGCCCGAGCGGCATCGAACACATTCATCATCGCTGCCGAATGCGATCGTTTTCACTGTCGGCCCATTACAAACCATAGGAGAACCATCATGGCAACCACCTCGGAACCGGTCACCAGGCCGGAAATTAAGCAAACTGACTGTTTCATCGGCGGCCGTTGGGTTCCCGCCGCCAGCGGCAAGACGTTCGACACGATCCATCCGGCGACCGAAGAAGTGATTGCGTCGGTCGCAGAAGGGGACAAGGAGGACGTGAACCTGGCCGTCGAGGCGGCACGCAATGCCTTTGAAAGCGGTCCCTGGGCCTCGATGGACGCCCGCGACCGCGGCGCGCTGATGTACAAATTGGCTGACCT
This sequence comes from Pirellulales bacterium, assembly GCA_041744995.1. Taxonomy (GTDB): domain Bacteria; phylum Planctomycetota; class Planctomycetia; order Pirellulales; family UBA7805; genus JBBDLY01. Next base: position 21,228 of record JBGTJT010000200.1, read on the forward strand.
GATCGAAGACGAAATCGACGAGTTGGCAGCTTTGGAGACGCTCGACAACGGCAAGCCGATCGCCGAGAGTCGCAACGCCGATCTGCCGCTGGTGATCGACTGCCTTCGCTATTATGCCGGCTACGCCGACAAGATCCATGGCAAGACCGTGCCGATCCGCGGCAATTATTTCTGCTACACGCGGCGCGAACCGGTGGGCGTCGCCGGGCAGATCATTCCCTGGAACTTCCCGATGCTGATGACCGCGTGGAAGTGGGGGCCGGCCTTGGCCGCCGGTTGCACGATCGTGATGAAGCCGGCCGAGCAGACGCCGCTGACCTGCCTGCGGATGGCGCGCCTGGCGCAGAAAGCCGGCTTCCCCGACGGCGTGATCAACGTGGTGCCGGGCTACGGCCCCACTGCCGGCGCGGCGCTGGTGAAGCACCCGGGGGTCGACAAAATCGCCTTCACCGGCGAGGGGACCACCGCCAAGATCATCCAGAAGGCCGCGGCGGAGACGGTCAAGCGACTGACGTTCGAGCTCGGGGGCAAGAGCCCCAACGTGATCTTCGCGGACGCGGACTTGGACGCCGCGATCGCTGGCGCCCACTTCGGGCTGTACTTCAACCAAGGGCAATGTTGTTGCGCCGGGA
>JBGTJT010000201.1:0-5659 GCA_041744995.1 Pirellulales bacterium
GCAGCATCGCGAGCACCATCACCGGCGCGGGGCTGGTCAGTCCCGGCAATAGCCCGGGCATTCTGACCGCCACGGCGACCGACCCCAGCGGCGGGTTGGATTACGCCTTCGAGTTCACCGCCACCGGCGGTCCCGATTACACCGACGCGGGCGCCAGCATCAACGACGTGCTGCGGCTGACGCACGCCAGCGATCCGTTCAGCGGCGGAACTTTCACCGCCGGCAACACGATTGACATCTACCTCGCCGTCTCCGGCGTCGCCATGCACGACGAATTCCGCGGCGGGTTCTTCACCGATCGCGACAGCGACTTCCTGGCCACGGTCGCCGACGCCGACTTCCAGTTCTGGATTCTCGGCGACGGTGCCGGCAACGACGCAACCTTCAACAGCCAGGGCTTCTATAGCCTCGCGGATTACACCGGCTCGTCGATCCTGGTTGGAACCAGCCAAGTGGCAACCGCCAATTTCGCCGGCGGCCCGATCAACAACGGCTGGGTGATGCAGTTCACCGTGGTCCCCGAACCGGAAACTTTCGTTCTCGGTGTATTTGGAGCGTTGGCAATTACCGTACTCGTCTGGCGACGGAAAAAGAATCCGCCCGCGGCCGGATAGTGCCGGCAGCGGGCGGATCAATAGCTATTGGAGAGCAACATGAGATCTGAGCGTTCACACGGTTTCACGTTGGTGGAACTTCTGGTCGTTATCGCGATCATTGGCATTCTCATTGGGCTGCTGCTGCCGGCGGTGCAATCGGCGCGCGAAGCGGCTCGGCGGGTGCAGTGTGCTAATCATCTCAAGCAGATGGGCGTCGCCGCGCTCAATCATGAGTTCACGCACGGCCACTTGCCGTCCGGCGGCTGGGGATGGCAGTGGGTGGGCGATCCCGACCGCGGTTTCGGACGCAAGCAGCCCGGTGGTTGGATCTACGACATGCTGCCGTTCGTCGAGCAGCAGGCGCTGTGGAACATGGGTGCTGGGCTGACAGGCCAGGCCAAGATGGACGCCGCGGCCAAGGTGACCGAAACGCCGCTGGCGATGTTCAACTGTCCCACGCGGCGGCCGGCGACGACCTATACCGCCTTCTACGGCGGCGGCTACAACGCCATCAACGCCAGCAGCGTGCCGGCCCACGCGCGGACCGACTACGCCATCAACGGCGGCACGGCGGTTGTCACCTTCGGCGGACCCAGCAGCACGACATTGGGCGACAACCCCGCCTGGAGCGGCTGGCCCGCTTGGATCAAAACGGCCAACGGAGTCTCGCATCTGCAAAGCGAGATCGCCATGGGCGCGATCAAAGACGGGGCCAGCAACACTTACTTGGTTGCGGAGAAGTATCTTCATCCCGGCGATTACGAGAGCGGCAAAGATGGCGCCGACAACACCAGCATGTATCAGGGACACGACTGGGACACGATGCGGTGGGGGTCCACCACGCACTTTCCGCGACAGGATCGCCAGGGCGTGGTCAATCCGAACATCTTCGGCAGCGCGCATCCCGGCGGCTTTCAGGCCGTGCTGTGCGACGGTTCGGTCCGCAACATCAACTTCAGCATCGATCCGCTGACCCACCAGAACCTCTGCAACCGCAAGGACGGACAGGCCGTCCAACTGCCTTAGCTGCGGCGTCATTCAGGGGCCAGGGCTAAGCGTCTGCCAGGGCCGTTGGAACAGGAGGAAACGAAGAAAACGGAGAAATGCATGCTCCGTTGACTCTGCCCCGCTCTGTTGCCTGAAAAGTCGATTAAGATTGCAAAAGGAATGCATGTATAGGTTTACGCAGGCGTTGATGTAATCTGACACGTTGAACCAACTCAGACCAAAATACATGAAACACGCTATACCTGCATCCGGTTTCGGAGGTAGCGATGATCTCTTTGCTTGAGCAAACTGAGGGAAAAGGAGACAACTGAGAATCCCTTTCTTTGTTTTCTCTGTTCCCTCCTGTTCAAAATCCTGATCCCATTGCCACCCTTAAAGCCCTGTCATTCAGGGGCCGTCTGCTCCGAGAACGGAAAGTCCCGCCGCGGCCTGCGCCAGGCTTCGCGAGTCGTCCTGGGGAAGGTTGCGCAACCCATCCTGGAGACAGGGGTTACCGCGACTTTACGGGAAATTCGGTTTTGTATGTCCCCTTTCGGGCTGCTGGGGACAATATACCTAGCCACTTCCTCCGGGCACTCCATACGATGCGCGCCGAAGACTTATTCGAAATCCTGGTCCGCGAACATGCGGGGATGCTCACGGCCTACCTCGCCGCGGCGGTCCGCGACCCGGCGACGGTGGACGACCTGTTCCAGGAAACGATGCTCACCGCCTGGCGGCGGCTGGGCGACTTCGACCGCGCGAAACCTTTTGGCCCCTGGCTCCGCGGCATCGCGCGGAATCTGGTGCTGGCCGAGGGCCGCCAGTCCGCCCGGCGACATACCTTTTGCGACGAGTCGATGCTCGACCACCTCGGCCAGCGGATGCAGCAGCTCGAACAGCAGCCAGGCGACACGTTCGACGAACGCCTGGCGGCACTGCGGGCGTGCATGGAACTGCTTTCCGAAGAGGAGCGACAAACCCTCAAGATGCGTTACGAGAGCAAGCTTTCACGCGAGCGAATCGCCGAACAGTGCCAGGTGGCGGCCGAGACGGTTAAGAAACGCTTGCAGCGAACCCGGGCCAAGTTGCTCAAGTGCATCGAGGGCAAGCTGGCGGTCGAGGAGGGTGCGTCATGAGCGAAGCGTCCTTGTTCGCTGGCGAATTGCTGGATGGCCGGGCGCCCCCTGCGGCGGCGCAACAGCGGCTGTCGATCTTAACCGAGCAGCAGCGGCTGGAAGTGGCCGATTACCTGTGGCTCGACGGACTGTTGTCGAGCGCCTGCTCCGATACGACTACCCTCGACGCACGCACGGCCCGCGCTCTGGCGGCCATGCGTCAGGCTGCCGCCGACGCCGACGGCGACAATGTCGCAACGCTCCCGCTGCGGGCCGCCTGGTGGCTGCGCGACAAGGTCCACAACACGATCACCGTGTCGATGATTCTGTCAGGGTTGTTCGTCACCACGATTTTGCTGTCGCTGGCGTTGTGGGTGGCTCCTGATTGGCGGTCGGCCGCGCCGCTTGAGGACGGTCCGTCGATTGAGTTTGTCGCTCGCATTTCAAAAACGTCGACGGCGACCTTCGACAAGTCTAGCGACGGCAACTTGAAGAACCGCGACCTGTTTGACGACGACACCATTGTGCTTGACAGCGGATTGGTGGTGATTGAGTACGAGACGGGCGCCCGCGTGGTGCTGGAAGGTCCGGCGACGTATCACGTCAACGGTCGCAACGGCGGCGACTTGCGGGGGGGCAAATTGGTCGCGCGAGTCGATACAGAGCAATCGCGAGGCTTCACGGTATTAATTCCTGGAGCGAGCATAGTCGATCTTGGCACCGAGTTTGGCGTGGTGGTGTCGCCGGAAGTTGGCACGGAAGTAGCCGTGCTGACGGGCGAGGTGGAACTGGTCGGTAAAGCGGGGTCGAACCAGAGATTGAAGCTGACAAAAGGGGAAGGCGCCTCCGTCGAGCCGGCAGGCGGCGAGATCACGCGACTCGGACCAAGTATTGCCGGTTCGTTTTCCTTGCTGCGTCGAGAGTTCCAATTTCGGCCAAGTGAGCTATCTGCATTTGAGGGGCTGATCTATGTCGATTTCGCGCACCGGGATGGGAACGCTTACACCATGGGTTCGCATGTCGTGAACGTGCGAAACGGAAATGGAACGACTTCTAATCTCAGTGAAACGACCGGTGCGGTGACGGCGATCGACGTTACCTTGTCTGGCGCGAATCTAGGTCCGGATAGTGGCCTGATGCCGAAGCCGGACACCGACGGTGCTAACCTGTTTCAAGGTTTCGTGAATGCTGTTGGTGTTGCGCCTCAAACCGGAGGAACCACGACCGTGAAGATTCGCGGTCTCGATCCCGGCCGACGATACGACGTCGCCTTGCTAAGCAATCGGATCGATGACTCAGAAGTTACACAAGATGAGGTGTTCGAGATCCATGACGTCGACGCCGCGAACAACATCAGCTCGGTCGCCACTACGCCGACGACGTCGGCGTTTGACACGCGCGCAAATACCCGCAATGGATTCGTCGCGCGTTGGAACCGCATCAACCCGGGGCCTGATGGCGACATCGTGATTACGCTGACCGCAAAAAGTGGTACGGTCGCCTACCTCAACGCGATGCGCTTGGCGGTCGATGTGGATGCCCTAAAAGGCGATGAACCATAACGCACATCAGGAGACATGCCGTTTTGGACATTCGTTTGAGACGCTGATAAATAATCAATCCGAATCCGTTGTTTTGAACCCTTAATTTTCTTGGAGAATCTCATGGCTCGCAAAATTAGAAACCTGTTCCTGTTTTCACTCGTTACTACGGTTGTTTCGGCTTTCGTTCTGATGGGTCGTTCAGCCGGTGCGGCGGTGATCTATGTGGACACCGGCCACGGCAGTACCTCCGCGTATCAAACCGGTTCCAACTGGGCGAACGTGCGCAACGGAGGCGGCACGACGTCAAACCTTGTCGACATCAATAACGTCGCTACCTCTGTTGACATCACGCTCTCCGCGGGCAGTGCCAGCGCCACTTCCGGCGATATGCCGGCCGTCGGAACGGACGCCTACAACCTCTTCAACGGTTTCCTGAATGCGGATGGCGTTACCTCTATCAATTCGGATAACGGCACGATCGGAATCACCTTTTCAAACCTCGACGTGAACGCGACCTATGACGTAGCGATGTTCGGCAATCGAATCAACACGAATGCCAATAATAACGAAGACAACCCTGAAACATTCGAAATCAGCGGCGCCGATGCGTTCACGAACGTGAGTTCCACGGGCACCATCATAAATGCATCGACGACCGCGTTTGATACGCGCAACAACGATGCTACTGGTTTCATCGCACGCTGGACTGGTGTCAGCCCAGGAATTGACGGTCAGTTCTCTATTACGCTGAAAGACGGCAATAAAATTAACTACCTCAACGCCATCCGTCTCGAATCAGTTGCCCCCCCGGCGGTCCCCGAACCGACCAGCATCCTGCTTTGCCTAATAGGAAGCATTGGACTCGTCGTCGTTATGCGTCGAGTCCGCAAACGTGGAGCATAGCTTGAACCGGTCGCTCCCTGATGTCTTTTCGAAGCATGCGCAAGGGCGACTCTACGATCGGAAATGGCATGATTAGGAATCGCAACGCGTTTACCTTGGTTGAACTCTTGGTCGTAATCACGATCATTGGCATTCTGATCGCCTTGTTGCTGCCGGCGGTGCAGAGCGCCCGCGAGGCGGCGCGGCGTGTGCAGTGCGCCAATCATCTCAAGCAGATCGGTATCGGCGCGGCCAACCATGAGTTCGCGCACGGACATCTGCCGTCTTGCGGCTGGGGCTATAAGTGGGTGGGTGATCCCGACCGCGGCGTCGGGCGCTCGCAGCCGGGCGGCTGGATCTACAACTTGCTGCCGTTTATCGAGCAGCAGGCGTTGCACGATCTCGGCACGGGCCTTACAGGTCAGGCGAAATTGGACGCCGCTGGCAAGCTCGCCGAGACCCCAAGCGAGATGTTCAATTGCCCCTCGCGTCGACCGGCCCAGGCATTTACCAACGCGCTTAATTACACCGC
>JBGTJT010000202.1:0-9238 GCA_041744995.1 Pirellulales bacterium
GCGGCAACGTTCAGACCAATCGCGTCGACCGAGTCGTCGGCGACGAGTTTGGGCAACGCGTTGGCCACGTCGCTGTCGCCTCGTTCCACCAGCAGCCGCTGGGCGTGCCGCCGCCAGAACAGGTTGTCGCTGGATAGCGCCGCCACGAGTTGCTCGGGATCATTGGGATCGAGCGCGGAAATTGGCTCGCTGGCGGCCGGCTTGCCCTGATACACGACTCGATAAATCCGCCCATGCCGCTTGTCGCGCAGTTCTGTTTCGTAGGCGTTCCCCTTGCCGGTCTTGAATCCCCGCGGCGTGGGATTGTGCTGCACGATGTAGTTGTACCAGTCGATCACCCACACGTTGCCGTCGGGGCCGACTTCGGCCGCGATCGGGGCGGTCCATTCATCGTCGCTGGCCAGCAGGTTCCAGTCGTTGCTGGAAACAAAATCGCTGCCCCGCGGCTTGATCTGGAACACGCCCGTCAGATGCCCCGTCGGTCCATTCACAAACGCGGTGCGATTCCAATAGTTCGGGGGATAGTTCCGCGCCGTGTAGAGAGCGTGGCCGGCGGCGGCGGTGAATTTGCCATGCCAATCGACCTGGCGGACTCGGTCGGTGATGGGGCGAAAATCGGCGCTGGCGGCGATCCCGCCCAATTGGCTGGAACTCCAACCGCGGACCTGCTCGTAGTAGCGATTGGGAATCGGCATATAGACGCTCGGATTGCCGTTGGCGGTCGAACCGAACAGCACTCCCTCTTCGTTGAAACCGACGCCCCAGGAATTGTTGTTGGTGTTGCGCAAGAACTCCAGTTTGGAGCCGTCGGCACGGAAACGAAAGAAGCCTGTACGGAAATCGTGTTTCTCTCCGCCGACCACGCCCTTGAAGCCGGCGTAGCCGACCATGCCGTAGATCCAGTTGTCGTGGCCGTAGGTCAAGTTGCTCGGGCCGGCATGGGTGTCGTTGGTCTCCCAGCCGGTGAACAGCACCTCGCGGACATCGGCCCGGTCGTCGCCGTCGGTATCTTGGAGAAACAGCATATGCGGCGCTTGCGCGACGACCAGTCCGCCGCGGGCAAAGGTCATGCTGGTCGGAATGCTCAGTTTGTCGGCGAACAGAGTGAACTTGTCGGCGCGGCCGTCGCCGGTGGTGTCCTCGCAGATCGTGATCCGATCGCGGCCTTCCCCCTCGGGGCGTAGTTCGTTGGGATAATCGTAGGTCTCGGCCACCCACAGCCGGCCGCGATGATCCCAGGCCATACAAATCGGCTTCTTGATCTGCGGATCGGCGGCGAACAACTCCGCCGCGAAGCCGCGCGGCAGCACCAGATGCCGTTGCGACTGCTCCGCCGGCAGCGGCTTCTGCATCAGATTGAGCGGTTCGCCTTGGGCGCCCCGATTCGCACCCGATTGATAATGGGGAATCTGATTGCCGACGTCGACATATTCAAACGGCTTGAGTCCCTCGCGGGGACGCGGCGTGGAGTCGAACACCTCGCCGCGATTCGCCGCCCAGCGGATGCCTCGTTCCAGCAGCGCATGAAAACCCGGCTGCCCCCAGGTGCGATGGTCGTGCCCGTAGGCGGTATAGAACACTCGCCCCTGGCCGTGCGTGCGAACCCAGGTCCACGGTTCGGCGGCGTCTCCTTCCAGGCGGACTTGCAGCACCGTGCGATCTTGCTCGTTGTGTTTGTGATGCACATACGTTTCATCCCAGGTGCGAAACGGTGCGAGGTCCTTGATGATCGGGTGTTGCTCGGCAACCGGCTTGGTGTCGAACTCCCCTGCCCCATGCTTTTGAAACTGCGCTCCCAGCAGGGCGATCAACTGGGGGGAGTTGTGAAAGCTGTACGATGCGGAATGCACCGGCACGTAACCGCCGCCGCCGGCCACGTAGTCCAGCAGCGCCTGTTCCTCGCGCGGCTCGATACGGGTGATGTTGGCATACAGCAGCAGCGCGTCGTAGCCGGCCAGGTGCTTGGCGTTGAGATCCTGCAAGTTCTCAGTGTAGGTCAACGTGATGCCGCGGGCGGCCAGGATTGGCTCGATCTGCTCGTAACGGGCGTGCGGCTGATGTGGCCCGCCGTCGCCCAGAAACAACACCTTCAGTTCCGCGCCTGCGGAAGACCCGGCGGCCAGCGCCGCCACCGTGGCGCACGTGAGAAGTTGGAGAGAGCGCAGCATTCGCTTGTCCCTTACATGAAGAACGTCGACGGAAGAGGGCGACAACCCAGGCAGGGCGCGCCTTCCATCAGCGTATTATCGCTTGTCCGCCGAGCGGCGGCACGGAGAAATTGCGTAGAATGTTTGAGATATCGCGCAGAACGGCCCGACTTCAGGGTGCCGCGCCGGCCGCCGCGGTCGCTGCAAGTTCGACCCACGAGCCGCTTTCGGCTGCCGCGAAGATCGCCTCGATCACGCGCATATTGGCAATCGCGTCTTCCAGCGGCGTCGGTACCGGCGCGTCGTCGAGAATCGCCCGCGACAGCAGATCGCCTTGAATCGTGTACTGGCTACCGACGGGCGTCTCGACCTGCTCGGCGGAGTCCCCCTGGTGGAGCCACAGCTTGCAGGGCCGATCGATTGGGGCGTTGAAGGGGATCTCGATCTCAATCCTGCCCGAGGAGCCCACGATGTTGACTCGTTGATACGGCTCGACCTGTGTCGAGCAGGTGAAGGTCGCCACGCCGGCGTCGAATTGCATCGTCGCGACCACATGGCGATCGACTTGGAAGTCGGGGTCGAGTTCCAACCAAGCCTGTACGCGGCGCGGCTCGTCGTCGAACAGCCACCGCGACAGCGAGATCGGATAGCAGCCGATGTCCATTAGCGCGCCGCCGCCCCATTCGGGCCGATGGCGGATATTTTCCGGATCGCGATTGTAGTAGGAAAAGAACGTCTGAATGGTCCGCAAGGCGCCGATTCGGCCCTGGTCGACCCATTGCTTGGCTTGCAGCCATTGCGGATGGTGGCGATACATGAACGCCTCCATCAATTTCAGATGCGGATACCGCTCGCCCGCCTCGACCAGCGTCAAGGCGTCCTCCACCGACAAGCCGATCGGCTTCTCGCACAGCACATGTTTGCCGGCCGCCAGCGCCTGAATGCTCAGCGGCACATGCAGGTGGTTGGGAAGCGGATTGTAGACTGCGTCGATGTCCGGATCAGCGAGCAGCGCCTCGTAGGAGCCGTACGATTTTGCAAGACCCAACTCGGCGGCGGCTTGCTCCGCCTTCGCCGCGTCGCGCGAGGCGATGCCCACCACCTCGGCGAACTGGCACTGCCGCATGGCCGGGATCACCTGGACCGTAGCAATCTTGGCGGTGCTGAGCACGCCCCAACGGACTTTCTTCATACTGCGCCCTAGCTGATGATCTGCTGGATCGGTTCAGCGCCTTCGACGCCGACCAACTTTTGATCCAGCCCGCCGTAGAAGTACGAGAGGTTATTCGGGTCGAGGCCCAGTTGCTGGAGCACGGTGGCATGCAATCGCTTGACGTGCATGCGATCCTCCACCGCGTTGTTGCCCAACTCGTCGGTGGCGCCTACGCTGACGCCCCCCTTGATCCCGCCGCCGGCCATCCACATAGTGAAGCCGTAGGAGTTGTGATCGCGGCCGGTTCCCTTGGCATATTCGGCGGTTGGCTGACGGCCGAACTCGCCCCCCCAGACCACCAACGTCTCGTCCAACAGGCCCCGCTGCTTGAGATCCTTGAGCAGGCCGGCCACCGGCTTGTCGGTTTCGCCTGCGTGCAGGTTGTGGTTGTGGACCAGGTCGTTGTGGGCGTCCCAGTTGTCGTCGTTGTGGCCGCCGCCGGAATAGACCTGAATGAACCGCACGCCGCTTTCGACCAATCGCCGGGCGAGCAGGCATTTGCGGCCGAACTTCTCGGTCTTGGCGTCGTCGATGCCGTACAGCGACTGCGTTTCGGCCGTCTCTTGCGCGAAGTCGACCACCTCGGGGGCGTGCTGCTGCATCTTGAAGGCCAGTTCGTAACTGGCGATCCGCGCGGCCAAATCGGTGTTGTCGCTGCGACCCGCCAGGTGCGCTTCGTTCTTGGCGCGGAGCCGATCGAGCAACTGCCGCTGCGTCTGCTTGGTGATTCCCGACGGCAATTCGAGATCGTGAATCGGCGTGTCGCCGCTGTTCATCAAGGTCGCCTGATAGGCGGCCGGCATGTAACCGCTCGACCAGTTCTTCGGCCCGCTGATCGGTCCGCCCCGCTCGTCGAGCATCACCACGAAGCCCGGCAGGTTTTCATTTTCGCTTCCCAATCCGTAGGTGACCCAGGAACCCATGCTCGGATGCCCGCTCAACAGGCGGCCGGAGTTCATCATCAACAGGGCCGAACCGTGAATCGGCGACTCGGCGTACATGGAGTGCAAGAAGGCGATGTCGTCGACGCACTCGCCCACGTGGGGGAACAAGTCGGACACATACTTGCCGCATTCGCCATACTGCTTGAACTGCCACTTCGGCCCGACCACGCGGCCCTCATTCTTCTTGCCGCCGCGGCCGAAGGTCTTGATCGGGATCATCTTGTTATCGAGCGCGTAGAGGTTCGGCTTGTAGTCGAACGTATCGATGTGGCTCGGCCCGCCATACATGAACAAGAAAATCACGCTCTTCGCCTTGGGAGCGAAGTGCGGCGCCTTGGGCGCCAGCGGATTGACGAACTCCGGCAGCTCGCTGCCGGCGGCGCGATTGAAGTAGCCGTCGGCGGCCAACATGCCGGTCAGCGCCGTTCCGGTGAAGCCGGCGCCGGTCTGCCACAAGAACTCGCGCCGCGTCCGTCCGCAAAACTGATTGTTCGACTGCTTACGCATGATGTCACCTGGTTCACTGGAACCGCTAAAGTGCGATAATAAAAGCCGATTCTTCCTCAAGCCTCAAACCTCAAACCTATCTAATCCAAGTACAAAAATTCGTTCGTATTCAGCATTAACAGGCAATAGCCGAACAAGGCCCGGTCGGCGTCGAGTTCGGCCTGTTGCTGCAACTGCTCGATGAATTGCAAGTCGTGGGCCACTTCGTCCTCGCTGGCGGAGCGACCGCTGGTCAACCGAATCGCGCGGCGGACTTGCGCCGCGGCGTCGCCCGGATGCTCGCTTCGCAGCCGCTCGGCAAACAGCGCCGCCTGCTCGTTGACGAAATCGCCATTGAGCATGTGCAGTGACTGCGTCGGCACGGTGGTGCTGTAGCGGACAGCGCAACTGGCGTCGGTATCGGCCAGGTCGAAATTGGCCAGGATCGGCAATACGAGCGACCGCTTCGCGTGGACGTAGATGCTCCGTCGAGCGGCCTCCTCCGGAGGAGAATTGCCCCAGCCTTCTCCCGGGCGCGACTGTCCGGCCAGCACCGCCTTGGGAATTTTCGGATAGATGCTCGGGCCGAACTGCTTGTCGTTGAGATTGCCGCTGACCGCCAGGATCGAATCGCGCACTTCTTCGCCGCTGAGTCGCCGCATGTCGAACCGCCAGAATAGTTCATTGGCTGGATCCTTCGCCAAGCCCTCGTCATTTCCCCGCGACGACATGCGATAGGCGCTCGACGTCATGATCAGCTTATGCATCCGCTTGAACCGCCACTCGCCGTCCACCAGTTCGCTGGCCAGCCAATCGAGCAGTTCCGGATGCGTGGGGCGCTCGCCCAGGGCGCCAAAATCGTTACTGGTCGGCACGATGCCTCGCCCGAAGTGATACTGCCACAGGCGATTGGCCATCACCCGCGCGGTGAGCGGATTCTGCTTCGAGGCGATCCAGTCGGCCAACACGATCCGGCGACCGGTCGTATGGGCGCCATTGGGCTGCTCGACAATGGCCGGATCGGGCAGGCCGAGCACTTCGGGAAAGCCGGGCCGCACTTCGGCGCCTTGGGCATGGGCGTTGCCGCGAATCAACAGGTGCGTCGGCTTGGCCTGCGGGCCGTGCTCGCGGACGCTCAATGCCGTGGCCGTCTTCGGCCCTTCCAACGTTTTCAACTTCTGCTGCTTCTCGCGATACGACTTAACTTGCTCGGGGCTGAGGGTCGCCGCCAATTTCTCCCGAATGATGCGTTCGCGAATCGCCGGCGCGCGGGCGTCGTCCTTCTCGGGATTGGTGAAGGTCGCCTCGATAATCGCCTCCAGTTCGGCAACTTCCGCCTGCAATCGCTCTCGCTCGGCGATCTTGGCCGGATCGACTTCCGCCGTCGAACCGACCTCCGCGATCGGCGTTTGACTACTGGCGGAGTTCGGATCGCGGTTGTTGGAATAGGGGGAGATGTTGCGGAAGAACGCCAGCATCCGATAGTAGTCCGTCTGCGGAAGCGGGTCGATCTTGTGATCGTGACAACGGGCGCACCCCAGCGACATGCCGAGAAACACGTTGCTGGTCGTCGAGACGACGTCGTCCAGCCCGTCGAAGTAGGCCTGCTCGCGATCCGCCGGCTCGTCGTCCCACAATCCCAGGCGATAGTAGCCGGTGGCGATGATCGATTCGCGATCGGAGTCGGCCAGCTCATCACCGGCAAGCTGCTCGCGGATGAAGCGGTCGTACGGCTTGTCTTCGTTGAAACTGCGAATCACGTAGTCGCGATATCGCCAGGCGTTCGGCTTGGCGCCGTCCCGCTCGAAACTGTTGGTCTCGGCGTACCGCACCAGGTCGAGCCAATGACGTCCCCATTTTTCACCGTAGTGAGGCGACTCCAACAAGCGGTCGATCAATCGTTCATACGCGCCGGGCGAGTCGTCGGATACGAAGGCGTCGATTTCCTCGGGCGTGGGGGGCAGACCGATCAGGTCGTAATAGACGCGGCGGCAGAGCGCCACCTTGTCGGCCGGCTCGTTGGGCGACAGACCCGCCTCCTCCAGCCTGGCCAATACAAAATGGTCGATCTCGTTGGCCGGCCACTGCTTATTCTTGACGGCCGGAACCGCCGTGCGAGCCGGCGGCTGATAGGCCCAATACTTGCGTGCTTGCTCCCAGTCGATCCCTTCTTCCTCTTCATGCTCGTCCTCGACACCCGGCGTCCAGGGAGCGCCCAGCTTGACCCACTTGGTAAGCACGGCGAGCTGCTCTTCGGGCAATTTGCCCTCCGGCGGCATTTCGTACGATTCGTAGTTGATCGCTTCCAACAAGATGCTGGCGTCGTGGGCTTCCAAATCGACGGCCGGGCCGGAGTCGCCGCCGCGGAGCAGACCGCCACGACTGGTCAGACGTAATCCGCCCTGGATTCTTTCCTCGCCGCCGTGGCACTTGACGCAGTGCTGCTTCAATAGCGGCTGAACTTCCTTCTCGAAGAACTCGACGTGCTCAGCGGTGAACTCCGGCTCCGCTGTTTCCGCGAACACCATAGCCGGGAAACATCCGATCCAAAGCGTGCCAAAAGCGAATCGCCGAAGCGCGGCATAAGTGAACATGTGGTTGAACCTTGGTGCGGCTGTGGCAGGAAGGAAGGGGCGGGTCGACGCGCGAACTACCGAAGTCTTTATACGTCGATCCTAATCGATTCGGTCGACAGTGTCGTTCTTTGCCAATAACCCGATTTTATAAGAAAGCTAAGAAAAGATCAAGCAAAAACCGCCTTCTGCTCTCAATCATCAACACAACCCCTTGTTCGGCTTGCGGATAAGACGAGCAAAAATCCCTATAATCCGGCTGAAGTAGCGGGGCACACGGTTTGCATTAAGTGCATCAGTTCGTTTTATTCCTCAATCAACCAAGGAGACAGCACGATGGACACGACCCCTACCGATGGCGTTCTGGCGATGAGGGAACTCGACCCCCGGCTCGATCAAGTTCGTTGCGATGTACTCATGCGGGACGACCGCTTCAACGTGCGACAATTGTTGTTGCCCGCCGGGGCCGAATCGAAACAAGCTGCGCCGGGCGACTTGTTGGTTCATTGCCACGAGGGCGCGGTAATGCTCCGCCGCGAGGAAGGAGATCAGCGACTTGCCGCAGGGGAACTGATCTGGCTCCGGCCGCACGAGCAATGCGCGATTGTGGCGCAACAGCCGAGTTCGCTGCTGCTGACGATGATCGCCAACGAAGAGGAATTGCGCGGCGTGGTGGACGAAACCTCCGAGGAAAGCTTCCCGGCCAGCGACCCGCCAGGCTGGACCGGAGCGACCAGCACGTAGCCGTCGTGAACTACGCCTGCTTGCGAATCCGTGAACCGTACCGTTTCCAGAACATCGCAAAGCCGAAGACTCCACACGACCACAACAAGATGGTCACCGGTTCGGGCACCAGGGCGACAATGGAGTTGATGACAAAATCTTGCGCCGAATCCAAGGTGAAAATCACTTCGATGTTTTCGATGTCGGACAGGTCCAGGCCCGCTAAACCGACAAAGGCGGATGCCGGAATGATCAACTCGCCCGTCCCGGAGATTTGTCCGGTACCGATCGCCGTATTGACGCCGTCGGAAAGCGTAACCGATACCCCCAAGTCATTGCCACTCGGTCCGGGATCGTAGACGGCGACATCAATCGCCACCCCTAGGAATCCCGTCAGATTTGCGGAAAACGAGGAATAGTCCAACGTGAGCGTGCCGGTTGTCAAAGCTCCCGCACCACCGGTAAGCGTCTCTGTGTTGGGATTCAAGGCCGCGGTGATATTCCCTCCGCCACTAGTACGATTTACGGTGGTCGTGCGGTCGGTGCCGGCACCGCCGATCACACTTCCCGGTGCCAGTCCGGTTTCAGAAATAGAACTCGGAATTGGCCCCACCGGTGGATCGCTAAGAAACTCAACAAAGCCGCTTTGCGTCGAACTGAAATTGTCAATGACAATCTGCGCTGACGCTGGTTGCCCGGTGATGTTCAGAAACGTGAACGTGGCGGCCACGATCCAGCCGGCGAAAAGTGTGGTGCGAGTTTTCATGCTGGGCGCAATCACTTACTGGTTATTGGTTTGCCGCCGCGCTCGCTGCGCAGCCGCCAATCTACGGAACACTTATTCATGCAACTCGCGTACCGATGTACGCACCGCCTGGGGAGACGAGCCGCAAACCTTTAATCTGCACCAGGCAAACGCCTTACGTCGGGCGATGTGCTCGTTGTCGGGAGGCCACGGGCGTTGCTGTTTCGCGACGTTGACGAGCGGCCAAGACTGCCCGCTTGCCGCCGCCGCTCAGCGCAACCGACAACGGGGCAACATGTTGCAGGCAGTCGGCGGCAAAGGTGCGCGCCGCTGGCATAACGTTTGCCTCCCAAGGACGCTCGTCGAAACTTCTCGCCCCCGATTTTCACTCGAAACTGTCGCGCCAT
>JBGTJT010000203.1:0-9181 GCA_041744995.1 Pirellulales bacterium
CGCGACGGCATCGAGCATTATCGGCGGCAACTGCAAATCTTGCTGACCCGGCTGTCGGACGAAGCGGAAGCCTGGGCCACGGCCGGCACCGCCAAAGTGAACGACGCGCCCGTCATCATCGGCCCCTGCAAAAGCGTGCCCACCCTCGGCGCAGTCCCGATCGCCGCGCCGAATCACTGCCCAGCAAAAAGCACCTCGCACTCCCAAACCCGTGCCGCCTGACGTCGGCAGCTTAATCTTAATCTTAATCATACTCATAATCTTAATCACGGTTTCTGCGAAGGAGTACGAGTAAGAGTACGAGTACGAGTAAGAGTACGAGTAAGAGTAAGAGGCAGGGGTAGTTCACGACCCTTCTCCGCGAGAGCGGTAATAGTCCCGAATTTGGCGCCACCTCAATCTGCCCTGAAAGGGCAAGACATCAAAGCCCAGGCGAAGCGAAGTCGTCGGAGACGACAAGCGCCCGCCTGGGTTTGCTGTGCAAACAAGCCGCTAGCCCTGGAAGGGCGAAACAAACGATTTCCATGTGCGGCAGGTGAGTCAGTTCGCAGAGCGGCCAAACGTTGGCTCCTGCCGCTAAGGCTACAGCGGGCCGGAAAGACAGGCTGCAGGCAAACCGCCGCGGACACTGCCAGCGTCCGCCACGCGTGAGTTGAGTCTCCGGCGGCAATCGGCGACAATGGCGCATGCTCTCGTCATACCCTTGGAACCCTCGCCATGAAGAAAAAGCTCTCCACCACCAAACTCGTGCTGATCGTCCTGGGCTTGATCTTACTGCTGCTGATCGGGACTCCGCTGGTCAGTTTGTTCGGCCCCGTGCCGGCGATTGTGGTTTCCAAGGAAACGACCTACGTCACCGGGCCGCTGGATGACGAGGGCCGGGTGGACTATCTGGCGGCGATCGAGCAAAAAGACTTCGCCGACCTGCCGCCGGAGGAGAACGCGGCGCGGGAGTACGTGCAGGCGTTTGCGCCTGATTCCGAACTGAGCGGAGTGATGCGGATCGCCGTGTTCGAGCGGCTCGATCTGCGGGCCGGCGGCGGCCCGTATCTGGAAGATGTTGTCAAGTTCGCAGCTCGCCACGAGGATCTCGTCGAGCAAACCAGACGAGGCTTTCAGCGCGACCTGGGGCGGCCGAGCAGCGATGTCGACGCACCGGACGAATTCGCCCGCAGGCCGCCTGACACGGCTGACTATGTCTACCATTGGCAGGATGTTTCCCAGCGGCGGCCCTGGACCGGAGAGGAGTTTCCCCTGTTGGCCGCCTGGTTGGATGACCAACAGCAACCGCTGGCCCACATCCGCCGGGGCGTCCAGCAGCAGCGTTGCTATTTTCCGCTGATTCGCCGGTCGCAAGATGAATCGATGCTGTCTCTTTCGCTGTACTACCATGTGCCCGTCCGCGAGGCTGGCCGACAGTTATCCAGCGAGGCCATGCGGCAGCTTGGCAGCGGTGATCGCGAGTCTGCCTGGCAGAGCATCCGCGTAATGCTGATAATGGGTCGGCATCTCTCCGAACAGCCAAGTCTGGTTGGCAACCTCGTGGGGATCGTCATCGGCGACAAGGGGTTGTTAACTTTGGGCGATGCGCTGCACTTCGGCAATTACACCGACGAGGAGCTAGCTCGCATTGCCGCCGAATTTGATCAAGTCGGGCTGCTGGAGCCGATTGCGGAGGAGTTTCGCGGCGGCGAACGGATGTGGATGCTCGACGCGATGACGGCACAGACAGCGGGCGAACAGGCCTTCGCCGAGTTGGATACCGAGATGTTGCACGTGCCGGGCGTGGATGGCAATATCGTGTTGCGCAAGGCGAACGGGCACTTTGACCGGCTGATACGAGTCGCCGAAGCCCAGCCGAGTGAACGAGAAGATCTGGACGCTTGGTGCGATCAATTGACCATCGACGCGCGGGCAAATTTGACTCCCGCAAAGCTACTCGCCGGCGCCTATAGCCGAAAGGCTCGCAGCGAGGCCGTCGGTGATATCCATTGTGCGTTGCTACTACCCGCCGTCACAGTAGTTTTTCAGGCCGACGACCGCTATCGCGTCCGCCGTGACTGCGCCCGCGCGGCGATCGCCCTGGCCCAACACCGCGCCGTCCACGGCGAATACCCCGAGAAGCTCGCCCAACTCGTACCCGAGTTCGCCGAGCAGCAGCCGCAGGACTTGTTCACCGGGCAGCCGCTCAAGTACCTCCGCACGGCCGAGGGCTACCAGCTCTACAGTGTCGGCCCCAACCGTCAAGACAACGGCGGCCTGGACGCCAGGCAGGACGACACCGGCTCACTCGACCGCGACCTGCACGACGACTGGGGGATCACCGTTCCCAGCCCACTGCCGGTGCCGCATTGGGAGGAACCCGAGGTGCTGGAGGAGTCTGAGGGCGCAGAGCCGGTGGAGTTGAAGGAAGCGGCCAATTGAAGTGGCGCGGGGCTTCCCGCCATTGACGCCAACGCCCAGCGACCCTCACTCACAACCTTCCTTAATCTTAATCTTAATCTTAATCTTAATCATACTCATAATCTTAATCCTGGTTTCAGCGAAGGAGTACGAGTACGAGTACGAGTAAGAGTAAGAGTAAGAGTAAGAGTAAGAGTAAGAGACCTCCTACGCTACGAATGCCAGGTAGTAGAACACCCAGCCGGTGATGGCCGTCATCAGCATTTCGATTGCCGCGGCGCGGCCCCATAGCACGTGTCGGGGGCTGTAGCTGTTGGGGTAGGGGGGGCTGGGGAAGTGTCGCAGCGCTTGCACGATCGTGACCACCCACAGCACGGTCGTCGGCACAGCGAACAGCAAATGGACCAACAACGCGATGCCCACCGGGCTTCCCCATTTGTTGTCCAGCGAGAAGTAGGGCGAGGGCGCAGCCCGCAGTTGCCAGTCGGTGATGAATTGCATGTCGACCTCGAAGGCGGTCACGGCGATCAACAGCACGCCGCCGAGCGTCAACTGGATCGTCTTATGCATCGCATAATTGCGATGATAGCGGACCAGATAGATGCTCACCCCCATCGCGGGGACGACGACGAACATGGCAAGGAACACGACGTCGAGCATGATCGAGGCCCGCGTGCCGAGAAAGCCGTCGATGCCGGGAAACTCGCCGGCCGGCGGCTGCCCCAAAGCTGCCTTCGGCGCCGACACCACGGCGAGTACCGCACACGCGGCAAGCCACATTCTACTGCGCAAGGTTTTCATCAGGTTCCAGTCGAACGGCGGTGCGAGGGGGGAGAGGGCGATTGCCAGCCATTCGCCGACTACCGTTTAGCTGAGGGGGAAAATGCGATAAATTGGAGCCATCAAATTAACCGGAAGGAGCAGATATGTCGATTGAGGCCCTGATTTTCGATTGCGACGGCACGCTGGCCGACACCATGCCGCCCCACTACGAGGCGTGGGTGGCGGCCCTTGCGCCGCATGGGTTGGAGCTGACCGAGGAACGTTTCTACGCGCTGGGGGGCTGGCCGGTCAGCCGGGTGATCGAGCTGTTGGCTCGCGAGGCGAGCCGGCACGACCTTGACGTCGATGTGATCGAGGCGGCCAAGCAATCCGAGTTCGACCGCCGCCTGCATCTGGTGGGGCCGATCGCGCCGATCGTGCAAATTGCCGCCGATCATCGGGGCAAGCTGCCGATGGCGGTCGCCAGCGGCAGCCGCCGCGAGGCGGTCCGCCAGATCCTCACGCACCTGGAGATCATCGACTGGTTCGAGGTGTACGTGGGCGCCGAGGACTCCACCTGCCACAAACCGGAGCCGGGCATCTTTTTGGAGGCCGCCCGGCGGCTGGGGGTCGCGGCGGAGAACTGTCGGGTCTACGAAGACACCGACGTCGGCATCGAAGCGGCCGAACGGGCCGGCATGACCTGGGTCGACGTCCGCGAATATTACCAGCCGCGGCGGATAACGGCGTAGCTGGAGGACGTAGCGGAATTCGCCAGAATTCCGATGCGCTACGGTTTGCCGCGAGGCAGCGGAACTCTTGGGGAGTTCCGCTACGATTATCCCCATCTTCGGGATGCTGCCCGGTTTGGTTGCTATAATGGCGCTCACTGATGGCTTATCGCTGATCGCTGACGGCTGACGGCTGATCGCTGACGGCTGATAGCTGACAGCTAACATCGCCACCGTTGAAGTTGACTGCGTCGTTGGCAACATGCAAATTGGAACGACTGGCGCTGGTATTTCTTGGTCCCTGCCGTGGATTTGACCTTGTCCTCCCACGCATCAAACGATATTGTTCCGCTGGCTGGTCCGCCTGTGCGCGCCGTCGACCGTGAGAATCGGCCTCGGTTTTCCTGGTTTCGGCGGTTCGTGTTGGGCGCCGCCGGCCTGACGTTGATGGCCTTGCTGGCGATCGCCGCCTGGTTGGAGCCGGACCCGCGCCAGTATGGAACCCATCAGCAGTTGGGCCTGCCGGCTTGTACGATTGACGTGCTGTACGGCATTCGCTGTCCGTCTTGCGGCATGACGACAAGTTGGGCCTGGATGATGGACGGTCGACCGGCGAAAAGCTGGCAAGCCAATGCCGGCGGTGCGTTGTTGGCCTTGGTGTCGTTACTTGCCGCACCGTGGCTGTTGGCCTCGGCGGCGGCGGGCCGCTGGATTGGCGGACCGCTGAATGAATGGTTCGTCGTGTTTGTTTCGCTTGCCATCGTGACCGTTACGTTGGTTGAATGGAGTTGGCGGGTTTGGTCTTAGTCGTCGCGGCCTCCGCGGCAGAACGCTTGGAAGGAAAAACGATGGAGCGTTTTCTTTCGCGGCCGGCCTGGCTGCTTTTCGCCCCCCTCGGTCTTTTGGTGGTCGTCGCCAATATCGGCTGCAGCATCGTGGCCACCGGCCTGTGGGCGATCGATCCCAACGACCGCAAGGCCGAGTACGACGGCTTGAAAAAACAACGCGTGGTGGTCGTCTGCCGGCAAACGAACAGCTTGGAGTACCGCAATAGCGGCGTCGCCAAGACGCTCGGCGTGCAAGTGGCGAAGAAACTCAAGGACGAGGTCAAGGAGATCGAAATCGTCTCGCAGAGCGATGTCGACGACTGGCTCGACAACAACGAACTGGTCTCATATATCGAGATCGGCAAAGCGCTTCGGGCAGACAAAGTGGTGGCGATCGACTTGGAAAACTTCAACCTGTTCCAAGGGTCCACCTTGTTCCAAGGCCAGGCGGCGGCCCAGGTGGTGGTGTTCGACGTCGCCACGGAAGAAGAAGTGTTTGAACGGGTGCCGCTGGAGACGCTGTATCCTCCCTCCACCCCGGTGGCCCGCGACTCCAGCGTGTCGGAGGCCCTGTTCCGCCGCAAGTTCGTCGAAGTGCTGGCCGATCAAATCGCCCGCACCTTCTATCCGCACGATTCCCGCCAAGCCAACGCCAAGGATATCTTCTTTTAAGCAAGCGTGTAGCTGAACTCGCGAAGAGTTCAGTGCGCCACGCTGGGCGCGGCCACTTGGCAAACTCTCGGGTCACAGTGATTCCCGACGCTCTGAATTCTACGCGAATTCAGCTACTTGCTCAGCGGAGACTACAGCTTGGGCGGTTCCCGCTTTGGTTTGCGGTCGATCATGCGACGCTGATCGTCGCGCGGCTGCGGGTTGTTGTTGTTCCCCGCGGCCGGTCGCGGTTCGTTGACGCCGGTGTGCTTCTCGACCCATTTCCACCCCATCGGGTCGGCCAGTTCCTCCTGGGCAAGCAGCGCCCAGGGCGTGCCGGGATGGTCGTCCACGACGCGCTGCAGATACATTCGCGCCAGTTCGGCTTCCTTCTCGATGGCACTGCCCGAGAGCACCTCGTCGGTCGCTTCCAGCGACCAAGTGTCGTTCTTGGCGTCTTGGAACTCCATGCCCCGTTTGGCCTCGGCCAGCATGTGGTTGTAGCCGACCGTGCGGACCTTGATCGCCAGGATTTGCCCCATGGCCAGATCGAAGCCGGCCTTCCAGCGGGGACGCAGGATTTTGTCGCGATCCTTGGCGCCGCGGGTCAGCACGTTGTAGACCGCCGCCAACCGCGGTTCCAGTTTGGCCGCTTCACGCTGGGCCTCGGTCAGATCGTTGGCCAGCGCCGCCTCGCTCCGCTTGGGGAACCAGGTTTTCGGCTTAGTCATCTTGTCGATCCAAGGCATCGACGAGGCCTGCACCAGCGCCTCCTTGGCCGCGTTTTCACG
This sequence comes from Pirellulales bacterium, assembly GCA_041744995.1. GTDB lineage: Bacteria > Planctomycetota > Planctomycetia > Pirellulales > UBA7805 > JBBDLY01. The sequence goes on from JBGTJT010000203.1 coordinate 6,166, forward strand.
CAACACGCGGTTGTACTGCGAAGCCGACACATAATCGGGCCTATACGACCGCATGATCTCTGGATCGAAAAAGTGCTTGATGTAGGCCGACAGGTGCTCCGTGTCATTGCGGGTGACGTGCCGACCGACCTGCCGATTGGGGTGAACCGAAAAGTAAATGCCGCCCGTTTCGACGCACAACCGCGTCAGATGGAACGGTCCGAAGCCGGAATCGAGCGGTTCCTCGCGCGGACCTTGCGAACTGAACTTCACTTTCAGCCGTTCCGGCAGGAAGCTCTCCGGCCCTTGGCGAATCTTGGACCACTGCGCGGTCTGATCGAAGTCGGGATCGGGATCGACCCACTTCACCTCGACGTCTTCCCGACCAAACGGGGCGGGGATGCCGACGCAATAGACCGGCATCACGTAGGTGCGGCAGGCTTGCGTCGCCAGATCGAGCATCTCGGCGGCGTCGTCCCCCGCCTCGTCGGTGAAGATCACGATCATCACGTTCCGCGGATTGGCGCCCATGGCATAGCGGCGATGCTTGTCGGCGGCCTGCTTGACCGCGCCAAACACCCGCTCGATGCCGGTTTCGTCGTCGCTGATCGCGGCGATCGCGGCTTTGATGTCGTCGATTTGATCGGTCGGATCCTTGGTCATGAAGGAGATATTGCTGCCAAAGGACATCACCGTAGTCAGCAGCGGCTTGTCTTCATGCTTGGCAAAGGCCGGATGATTAGCCGCCTCGATCACGCCCAACTCGTCGTAGATCTGGTCGATGCGGTCGTAGATCGCCGCACGCTGTACCGACAGGCTGATCGATTGGTCGAACAGCCACACGACCATCGTCGGCCGGGATTCCATCGAATCCTTGATCTCCTGCGTCAGTCGATCGAGCGCGCCCATGGCCCCGGTCGTGCCGTGTCCGGCCACGCCTTGGGTCATCAGCGTGTCGCTGAACGTAGTGGCGGTCGGCACGATCACGCTCTCGACCACTTCGATCTCACCGATGTCGGTTTCAACCTCCGGCGCGTCGAGTTCGGAGAATTCTTCCACGATCGGGGCCATTGCCTCGGCCGCGGCGGCGTCCGCCAGGCTGTTGGCCCCTACTTCCGGCCGCTCGATCTCCTGGTACATGAATTCCTCCGGCTCAAGGAATTCCTCCTCCACCAAGGAACTGCTCAGCACCACCGATTCCTCGGCCGGCATGCCGCTGGTCAACAGCAGTGTCAGCACGATCAGCAACACCAGATGCACGAACAGACTCACCAGCCAAGCGGGCGTGTCGCCGTCGAAGGGTGTTTCCTCTTCGCCCGTTTGGGTCATCCACCAAAGGCGAAGGCGATCGATGGGATTCATGGCAAATCTCCTGAATCATGCTGCCGGATCGCGGCGCAAGGCGTTGCATCAAAACGTGTTGAGAAGCCGATCTCGGTTTCATTCTCTACTTATCGTCCGTCCAACGCAAGCAGATTCGCTCAATGCGCTCGTTGCCCGTCTCAGGGGCTGCGCGGCCGACGGCGGCGCGAAATTCACGGAAATCGGTTCGCTACTACCAATCGCCGGGCCGGATGGAAATTATTCCGTCCCCGCGGCGTAGTTCCCCAGCCTGGCTGTACCTCGTTGATACGGCTAGGGTTGCGCGGCAAGCGGCTCAAATCGCTTGCCAGCCTTGTTACGATTGCACTTACGGCCTTTCGAGACGATCGTCAGGCAGCATCCGGGCACGCTCCGGCGGCTGGTTGATTTGACGCATCCGGCTGTCAGTTTTAACATAGATAATAACAGTTTCGCACGTGACACGCGGTGCCGGCCATCGCGGCCGCTGTTTGGATGCTCCTCTCCCTACTTATCCGCCCCTAACCACGAGGCATTTTGATGCAGCGAATCGCCTGGAACGTATTGGGCCTGTTCGTTCTTGCCGCCGCCTGCCTGACCCCTGGCTGGGTGCTGGCCGACGATGAGGATGAAAAGAAAAAACTGCCCGACCCGATCGATGTCGAATTAATGACCAGGGACCGGCTCAACCTGGCGGCTACCTTTTACCCCAGCGACAAGGGCAAGGAGGCCGTGCCGATCATCATTCTGCACGACTGGAAATCGGATCGCTCCAAATACCGCGATATGGCCTTGCTGCTGCAGGAAAAAGGACACGCCGTGCTGGTGCCCGACTTGCGGGGTCACGGCGGCAGCACGACTTTCGCCGGCGACGACCGCCGCAGTCCGCTGCAAGCCACGCGTCTCCGTTCCGACGACTTCGAGAACATGGTCCGGTTCGACATCGAAAGGTGCAAGTCGTACCTGATGGAGCGGAACAATGCCGGTGAGTTGAATATCGAGAAACTCTGCTTGGTGGGGGTCGAGTTGGGTTCGGTTCTGGCGGTGCATTACGCTCATCTCGACTGGTCGTGGCGGCAACTCCCCAATCTCAAGCAAGGACAAGACGTCAAGGCGCTGGTGCTGATTAGTCCGCCGCTGAACTTTCGCGGGATGAAACTGCCTGACAAGTTCGGCCAGGATCGCCGCGCCACGCAATTGGAGAACTATGCTTCGCGCGTGCTCAGTTCCGACGTGATGTCGATCATGATCCTGTGCGGCAAGGCGGACGCGCAGTCGATGAACAACGCCGACAAGCTGTTCGCGATTCTCTCGTCCGGCCGGCCGAAAGTCGCGGAGAAAGATCGGCGCGAAAAGCAGTCGCTGTTTCTGTTCCCGTTGGAAACCGAGCTACAAGCGGGCAAGCTCGTCAGCGAGCAGCAGTTCCAAGTACCGCAGTTCGTGCATGGATTTATCAACGCACGGCTGGTGAAGAAGTCGCACCCCTGGACCGATCGCACACCTCCATAACAGTCGCAATTAGTTGCGGCGGATCGGTTGGAGCGGGGGCGGATTTGCTCGCAACGGATTGATTGGAGCGTTCGGTTTGGGTTCTTGCTCGCTCCAATCGGCTTCGGCCGCCGCCCCGTACAACGGCGGAATCGCCGCGGCCGCTTCGTCCGAAACGGCCTGGCGAGGTCGTTCTCGCGGAGGTATT
>JBGTJT010000204.1:0-3748 GCA_041744995.1 Pirellulales bacterium
GGCGGTCGTTTCGACATGGTCGCGGGCTTGCCCGAGCACTTCGCGGAGTTCCTTCACGCCGCTGGTCACCGCGCTGATCTGCTTGTAGCGGCTTTGCGTGGCGTTGGCCAGCAAGTAGGCGAGCGTCGTCTTGCCGGTGCCGGGCGGGCCGTAGAAGATGACCGATCCCAGCCGATCCGATTCGATCAGCCGCCACAGCAGCTTGCCCTCGCCGAGAAAATGCTGCTGCCCGACGAACTCGGCCAGCGTACGCGGCCGCATCCGCGCGGCCAGCGGCTGCACGGTTTCGCGATTGCGGCGTTCGCTGGCTTCAAACAGGCTCACGGTACGTGGTTCCCGGCGAGTAAATCGGGTAGAGTTCCAAGTGGATAGTTTACCCCGAAGCCGCAGGCGCAGGCGAGGGTCGGGAGAGACCGATACCGAGGAGACCGACTTGGCACATTTCTTGATGCAGATATCGCCCGGCTCGTTGCTGGCCTGGCTGGGGCTGGCGGTGGGGGCGACGTTCGTGGTGATGATCGCCTGGCAGGTGGAGAGCGTCCGCCGCGACTTCACGACCAACACGGCGGAAACCGCCAGCGACGCCGCGGACGAGCGGCTGCGGCCGATCGTTACCGATCTGCCGATCGAGCAGGTCGCGGTCGTGGTCGAGCAGGCCGCCAGCGGCCTTAAGCATTGGAAGTTCATCAAGCGCACCCAGGCGGAGGAGGTGACGGCCTTGCACTTCGAGCGGCGGACGCAGTTTGTGCGGTTCACCGACGACGTGACCGTCTATCTGCAAGTGCTTCCCGCCGGCGGCACACTGCTGCACGCCCATAGCGGTTCGCGGATCGGCGTGGGCGACTTGGGACAAAATCCTCGCAATCTGCGGGAGCTGCTTGGTAAACTGCGGGCAGTGTTGACGCGGGCCCCGCCACCGGCAGAGGAGGAGTAGCAACCGGCGCAAATACCATGCATCCACTTTGGAATCCGATCACAACCGATATCTACGGCATGAGCATTGCCGAACTGGTGGCGGCGATTCTGTTGTCGCCGTTGCTGGTGACCCTGGTCGTGCTGCTGGAATACTGGATGCTCAAGCCGCTGGCCGACGCCTATCACAAAGGCCGCGGCCAGACCCAATATCTGCTGGCAGACTTCTTCTGCCTGGTGGTGCATTTTCAAATTGCGGTGGCTGTGGCGGTCGTCACCAACGACGGCCGGCGCGACGCCCTGACCATCTACACCGCCGCCAGCACCTGGCTGTTTCTGGCCGTTATGTGGTGGATGGGCGTCTCGGCGTTGTCGAAGGCGAACGTCCGCTCGCAACTCCGCCGGGCGGTGTTCCTGCTGGTCGTGGTGCCGATCATCTGCCTGGGGTCGCTGTGGTTGATTCTGGTCGGCTTCAAAGGCGTGATTGCCGTGTTCGGCTATGCTACATGGCAGGCCGGCATGGTCAGCGTGCTGGCGGCGCTGTGGCCGCTGTTGGCTGGCCTAGGCGTCTCGTTCATTACCGCCCGACTGGCCACCGGGTGGGTGCTCAACGGACCACGGACCGCCGAACCGACCGCGGCGGAAAGCTCCTTTTGGGAAACTGACGAAGAGACCGCGTCCGGCGTATAGTCACTGGTCGCTTCCGTGAAAAGAATCGTTTCGCGCAGTGGCCGGGGACGAGGTATAATGCAGCAAGTGACGATTCTCAAATTGCCGCTTTAGGGCGAGTATGGAGTGAAAAGCGATGAGAGTTTGTATTGCCACTATAATGTTGCTCGCAGTTCTCTGTTCCGCGACAGCAGCGAACGCTCACGAAGCGGCCCAGGTGCTCGCCCACAGTGAAAAGTCTTGGGACGGCGCCACGCTGCCGCCCTATCCCGATTCGCAGCCGCGGGTAACCGTGCTCAAGGTCACCATTCCGCCGAAAGGCAAGCTGCCCTGGCACAAGCACGAGGTGATCAACGCCGGCTATCTACTTCAGGGCGAACTAACCGTCGTCTCCGCCGACGGCAAGCAGTTGCTCCTCAAGCCAGGCGACGTGCTGATCGAACTGGTCAACCAATGGCACTACGGCCGCAACGACGGCGACGTGCCCGTCGAGATCGTCGTCTTCTACGCCGGCACCAAGGACAAGTCGAACACGGTGCTGGAAGAAAAGCAGCGGGAGTAGCCAAGCGTTCCGCTACAGGTAGCTGAACTCGCCTAGAGTTCAGATGCGCCGGAGTGGGTGCCGCCAGCGCAGGGCGTCGGAATTCTGGTGAATTCCGCTACGTTAGAACAAACGCATCTGCCCGGTGGAACTGGCCACGCGGCGGAACTTGCTATGGTCGTAGGCCGGCAGGCCGCGGTCGAGTGCGTGTTTCTTCTTGAACACCTCGAATGTCTGGGCGATCTGTTCGGCGTAGCCGCCGCTGCCGGTCATCCGTTGGCCGAACTGCGACTCGCTCAGCTCGCCGCCGCGGACGCTGCGAATTAACGCTTCCACCCGCGCCTGCTTGAGCGGATAATGCCGCGCCAGCCAATCGCGAAAGATCGGCTCGACCGCCAGCGGCAGCCGCAGCATCACCTTGCCGGCAGTGCGGGCGCCGGCCGCCGCGGCCGCCTTGAGGATGCTGGGAATCTCCTCGTCGGTCAGGCCAGGGATGATCGGCGCCACCATCACGCCGACCGGCACGCCGGCGGCGGTCAGTTGGCGAATCGCCTTCAGCTTGGCGGCTGGTGTGGCGGTCCGCGGCTCCAGCTTGCGGGCCAGGTCCTGATCGAGCGTGCTGATGCTTAGATAAACATGCACCAGCCGCCGCGCGGCCAGCGGCGCCAGCAGATCGAGATCGCGCAACACCAGCACGTTCTTCGTGATGATGCCGACCGCTTGGTTCGCCTCGTGCATCACTTCCAGGCATTGCCGGGTGATCTGGAACTTTCGCTCGGCCGGCTGGTAGCAGTCAGTCACGCCGCTGATGGCGATCGTCTCGCCCCGCCAGCTTGGCCGGTTCAATTCGTCGCGGAGCAGTTTGGCCGCGTCCCGTTTGACGAGGATGCGGGTTTCAAAGTCCAGCCCGGCGTCCATGCCCAGGTTCTCATGCGTCGGCCGGGCGTAGCAGTAGGCGCAGCCATGCTCGCAGCCGCGGTAGGGATTGATGCTGTAGGTGAACGGCACGTCGGGGCTATTGTTCTTGGTGATGATCGAACGCGACTGGTCGATCAGGTATTCCGTCGGCACGGCCCGGCGCGCCGGTGGCAACTCGTCGTGGGCCACCTGATCGAACTCGTCGACCAGCCGCAGCGCTTCAAACCGGTTTGGCGGACGCACGCCGGCCCCCCGACCGACCGCTTCCTGCTTGCGCAGTTCCTCGGCCGGCGCCTCGCGATTTCGCCAACCCGGTGGCGTTTGACTGCCGCGTTGCATAACGGATACCCGAGCAAGGTGAGGTTCGTCACGATCGCAGGATGTACGCCGGATGCGGCGGATTGGACCACATCGGTCATAATGTACAGAATTATACAATCGCGTCTGCGGGCCGGCAAGCGAAACACGGTAGGATGGGACTGGGCTGCGCAAAATCGGTACCCGATGCACGATCGTCTTGCTCGGTTTTTGTTTCCGCGCCCACGGCATCTGTCCGCAATCACGCCGGGAAGAAGTCGGCGTGGTTCCAAGCCCCAAAGGGGCGGTCCTATGAAAGCCCAGGGCAAGGTCAGGCCAGCGAATGCGCCGCCTGGCCGTCGCCCTGGGTCGGTGGGCGCTCAATACCTTCGGCCGAGCGACAAGCGTAGC
>JBGTJT010000205.1:0-2492 GCA_041744995.1 Pirellulales bacterium
TTGCCGGTCGACAACACGGCCACTCGCGGCCGCGGCACGATCGAGACGCCGGGGCGCCCCACTTCGGCCAGCAGGCCGATCTCGGCGGCGCGGATTATCGCCCCGGCGCGCAACACGACCTGGCCGTTGCGGAACGAAGTCGCCCGCCGTTTGATGTTCTGCCCCGGGGCAACCTGATCCGTATGAAACGTGACGACGCCCATCGACGCGCCAATCTCCTCGGCGTGCGAAGTCTGCTCGACCATCACCACGGCGTCGGCCCCCTCGGGAATTGGTGCGCCGGTCATGATGCGGGTGGCATGTCCGCTGGTGAGCGGCTGCCGGGGCATCTGGCCGGCAGTTACTTCCTCCAGCACGGCCAACTCGACCGGTTCGGCCGCCTCGCCGCGAGCGGCCCGAGCAAAGTCGACCGAGCGAACGGCGTAGCCGTCGACCACCGACTTGTCGTGCGAAGGACTATCGATGTCGCTGGCCACGTCCTCGGCCAGCCGGCAACCAAGCGCCTCGGCCAGCGGCACACGAACGGCAGGCAACGGCCGAACGTGCGAGGCGATTTTTTTCAGTGCTTCGTCGACGGTGAGCATGGAGAAACAGGGATTAGGGGTCAGGTTTCAGGTTTCAGGAAACCTCAAGCCTCAAGCCTCACGCCTCAAGCCTAGCTTAAGCCGAGACTGCCAAGAATTGCTTGAGCAACTGCGTGCCATCGGTGGTGAGGAAGCTTTCGGGATGAAACTGCACGCCGAACAGCGGGTATTCGCGATGCTCGATCGCCATGATCTCCCGCGGGCCGTCGTAACTGTCGCTGTAGGCGGTTACTTCAAACGCCTTGCTGAGCGTGTCGGGCTGAATCAGCAGGCTGTGGTAGCGGGTGGCGATCAACGGCTCGGGCAGGCCGGAGAAGATGCCTTGCCCCGCATGGTGGATCGCGTCGGTCTTGCCGTGCATCAGCCGCTTGGCGCGGACGATCTTTGCGCCGAACGCCTGTCCCATCGACTGATGCCCCAGGCACACGCCCAACAAGGGAGCGCGGCCGGCGAACCGCCGAATCAGTTCCATTGAGACGCCCGCCTCGTTCGGCGTACACGGCCCCGGCGAGACAATCACGTGCGACGGCTTGAGGTCGAGCACTTCGTCCACCGTCACTTCATCATTGCGGCGCACGACCAGATCCAGTTGGCCGTCGATCTCACCCAGTCGCTGCACGAGGTTGTAGGTGAAGCTGTCGTAATTATCGAGTATGAAGATCATCATGCCGTTTCGGTTAAGCCGTAGTCAACATATCGCAAATCCTACGGTCCGCCTACCACGGAAAACTCCGCGGCCGAACCATCGGTCCTTTCGACGACGACCCGCAAGGTGTTCGCCTCGCGCTTCCGCGGATCAACTCGGAGCAGAATCTTGTGCGTTCCGCGTTCGAGCGTGAAATTGTCAGCGCCCGGTTTGTCGAGCCGCTGGCCGGTGACCCAGGCGGTGACGCCCGCCGGCGAGTCGACCTTCAAGTGCAGCTCGCCCTCCTGGGTGACGTCCACCTCGCCGTACAGGTACAGCTCAGGGCGTTCCTCGGCCAGCAAGGGCGCCAGCGGCAGGTCGCCGGCCACCTTGCCATAGGCGGGCTGCCAACGCTCCGCGGGCAAGGCCAGCAACCGCTCGACGCCGGCCTCGTCCGGCACGACGCCGGCGACGTCTGCCGGCGTCTCTTGCAGCACCCGCCAACGCTGGATTGTCTCTTCATTGCGAACCGCGTAGGGGCCTGGCTTGCCGAGTTCCGCCACGAAGCGGACCAGGTCCAGGAACTCCTGATGAGTGAGAAAGTTGGTCAGCCCTTCCGGCATCAGCGAGCCGGTGGTTTCCTTCTCGTCGATGTCGTCCGTCTTGACGGCAATCCGTTCGCCGTTAGCGTCCACCAATTGCACCACCTGATCGTTCTCTTCCTTGATGATGCCTTGGTGGATCTTGCCGTCGATGGTGTAGATCGTCCAGGTGACGTATTCCTCTTTGACAGCCTCTTCGGGATAGAGGATCGAGCGGATTATGTATTCGGTTGGACTGGTCGAGCCGATCGGACTGAGATCGGGACCGACGTTGCCGCCGGCGCCGCTCACCGCGTGGCACTTGACGCAGTTGATGTCCGCGCGGCGGTAGATGTCCTCGCCGCGGGCCGGATCCCCCTTCTCCAACACTTCGGCAACTAGAGCGGCCTGCTCCTCGGGAGTGAGCGGTTCGAGATTCTGCTCGATGCCCGCCGCCTTGGTCAAAGCGTCGACCAGCGGCTTGTCGCTGCGTCCCATGGCGTACATGTGCCGCAAGGCAAGTTTGGCGACGTCTTGCGTGGGGGGCTTGCCGTCGATCTCCGCGGCCAGTTTGGCGGGGCCTCCTTGCAGCGAGAGGAAGGCGTCGAGCATCGGCGCGGGGTCGGCTTCCCCTTTGGCGTCGGCCAGGATCGCCGCACCCTGCTTGGCTGCGGCGTCCAGATCGATCGAGGCCAACGCCCC
>JBGTJT010000206.1:0-7598 GCA_041744995.1 Pirellulales bacterium
CGACGGTGCGTCCCAATGGCCTGGAGATCCACAAGATCCGAGTTCCCTTGGGGGTGATCTTTTTCATCTACGAATCGCGCCCCAACGTAACCGCCGACGCCGCCGCCTTGTGCGTCAAGAGCGGCAATGCGGTCATATTGCGGGGGGGCAAGGAGGCGGCGCATTCCAGTCGCGCGATCGTCGACTTGCTTACCGAGCAGGCCGCCGCGCTGGGTCTGCCGCGAGACGCCGTGCAATTGGTCGCCACGGCCGATCGCGACGCAGTCGGCCACTTTCTCGGGCTGAGCGAGTACATCGACCTGGCGATTCCCCGCGGCGGCGAGAGTCTCATCCGCCGGGTGACCGCCGAGGCTAAGATGCCCGTCATCAAACATTTCAGCGGCAACTGCCACGTCTATGTCGACGCCTCGGCCGATTTGTCGATGGCGTGGTCGATCGTGGAAAATTCCAAGTGCCAGCGGATGGGAGTCTGCAACGCGGCGGAGTCGCTGCTGGTCCATGCGAGCGTCGCCGAGAAGTTTCTCCCCCGGTTTGCAAAAGCAATGCAAGCCGCCGGCGTCGAGATTCGCGGCGATCTGCGCGTGCGCAATTTGATTCCCTCGGCAACCGAGGCGACCGAGGACGATCTGGCCAGCGAGTTTCTCGGGCCGGTCATTTCCGCCTGCGTGGTCGACGGCGTTGAGCAGGCGATTGCACATATCAACCGCTACGGTTCGGGTCATACCGACAGCATCGTGGCGGGCGATTACGGCGCGATTCGGCAATTTACCGCCGGCGTCGATTCGGCCGCCGTGCTGGTCAATGCCAGCACGCGCTTCAACGATGGGGGCGAATTCGGCCTGGGAGCGGAAATCGGCATCAGCACCGACAAATTCCACGCCCGCGGACCATGCGGATTGAAGGAACTGACCAGCTACAAATACGTGGTATACGGAAGCGGACAAGTACGGTAGCGGAATTCGCCGGAATACGACCCGTTTCCCTCAAACCTCAAACCTAACCACCGGCATGGAGGCCGACATGGGCGAGGACGTCCTTAGTCAAGAAGAAGTCGAGAGCCTGCTCAACGCCATGGACGCCGAGGCGGCCGGCGGCGCGTTGACCGCAGACAAGGTCAAGAAGAGCCGCGCCGCCGCGGCGCCGATCGGCCCCCTGCGGCCGACCGAGAAAATCTCTCCTTACGATTTCAAGCGCCCCGAACGGGTTGGCAAGGAACAGATGCGGGCCTTGCAGACGCTGCACGAGGGGTTCGGCCGCAACTTCGGCGCGGCACTGTCGGCGCTGTTGCGGTCGATCGTGGAAGTCAAGTTGACCAGCGTCGATCAGTTGACCTACAGCGAATTCGTCTTCAGTCTGGAGAATCCCACTAGTTTTCACCTGCTGAAGGCCAAGCCGCTGGAAGGCAACCTGATTCTCGATAACAATCCGTCGATCCTGTACCCGATCATCGATCGTCTGTTGGGCGGCGGGCGAGAAAGCGGCAACTTCGTCCGTCGGCCGCTGACGGAGATCGAACTGCGGCTGGTGGCGCGCATCACCGGCCTGTTTCTCAACGAGCTGAAGGTCGCCTGGGAAAACGTCGTGCCGCTGGAGCTGAGCGTCGAACGGGTCGAAAGCAATCCGCAGTTGGTGCAGATCGTTCCGCCCAACGAAGTCGTGGTGCTGATCAGCTTTGAACTGACCATCGGCGACGTGCGCGGAATGATCAACCTCTGCATACCCTTCAACACGATCGAGCGGATCGGCAATAAGCTGTCGGCCAACAATTGGGTCAGCTACGGAAGGCACACGACCACGCCGGAGAATGTGCGGGCGGTGAGCGAGAGCATCAGCGGTTCGGTCGTGGAGGTGATCGCCATGCTCGCCGATGCCCGCATTACCACGCAGGAGCTACTCGCTCTGCGAGTAGGAGACATTATTACGACCAGCAAGGACGTCGACGACAAGATCACGGTGCAGATCGAGGGAGTGCCCAAGTTCCGCGCCCGACCGGGCCAATACAAAGGCCGCAAGGCGATCGAGATCGAAGAGCAAGTGGCTGTGAGGAATAGTCCCGCCCGCCAGGACAACGCGGCAGCCTGACGACGACCGCGCGGGGGAGTCTCCTAACTGCGTTGGGCCGCCGCCAAGGTATTGAGCAACAGCATGGTGACCGTCAACGGTCCCACGCCGCCGGGCACCGGCGTGATCCAACTGGCGACTTGCCGCACCGCCTCGAAGTCGACGTCGCCGCAGAGTTTCTTGTTCTCACGGTTCATGCCCACGTCAACGACCACCGCGCCCGGCTTGACCATCTCGGCGGTAAGGAATCGGGCGCGGCCGATTGCCACGATCAAGATGTCCGCTTGCCGGGCAATGGCCGCCAGATTCTGCGTGCGGCTGTGGCAGATGGTCACGGTGGCATCCGCACCGGCCCCCTTTTGCAGCAGCATGTTGGCCATCGGCTTGCCGACGATCTCGCTGCGGCCGATCACCACCACGTGTCGGCCGGCGATCTCGATGCCGTTGCGCTGTAGCAACTGCTGTACTCCGTGCGGCGTACAGGGCAGGAACAACGGCCGGCCTTGCACCAGTCGCCCGACATTCTCCGGGTGAAAGCAATCGACGTCCTTGGCCGGCAGAATGGCGTCGAGCACGCGAGTGGCGTCGATGTGCGGCGGCAGCGGCAACTGCACGAGGATGCCGTGAACCTGCTGATCCTTGTTCAACTTGGCGACCGTCTTGAGCAGTTCCTCCTGACTCACGTCACCCGGCAGCGGAAGGAAGCGACTGTCGATGCCGACCCGTTCGCAGGCGGCCCGCTTGTTGCGGATATAAACTTCGCTGGCTGGGTCGTCCCCCACCAGCACCGCCGCCAGGCACGGATTGACGGCCGTGTTTTGGATGAACTCGACGACCGACTCCGAGATCTCCGCCTGTATTTGGCTGGCCAACGCCTTACCGTCGAGGATGTTTGCCGTCACGAGGTTCCACTTCCATGTACTGGGAAAAAGGGCCGAAGCGGAATCGTCGTCCGCCGGTTCAATAAGTCGACTTTGGTTCGGACTACGGATCGGCAATCTCGGCGAAGACGTCCTCCAGATCGAGCGTATCGCCGGTTTTCACTTGCCACTCGCGCAACTTGACGAACAATTCCTGCACCTTGGCTTTGCCGCCGGGGGCGTCGGAGAGGTCTTCGATCTCCTGCGGATCGTCCTTCAGGTTATACAGCCGCATCTGTTGTACGAAGGGGTAGACGATCAACTTGTAGTCGCCAACGATGATCGCCCGTTGCTTGTCGAGATAGGCGTTGTAGATAGCGTCGTAGTTCGACTCCTTTTGCTCGCCGCGCACCAGCGGCAGGATGCTGTGAAACGCGACATGCTCCGGCTTGGCTACGCCCGCCAATTCCAGCGCGGTCGGCATGGCGTCCTGCAAGAAGATGGCCGCGTCGATGCGGCGATTTTGAGGGATGCCCCGGCCGGCGATGATAAACGGCACCCGGATGCTGTGGTCGTACATATTCTGCTTGCCCAGCAGGCCGTGGTGGCCGACCGCCAGGCCGTGGTCGGACGTGAAGATAATCACGGTATTGTCGGCCTGGCCGCTTGCTTCGAGCGCCTCTAGAATGCGGCCGATCTGGGCGTCCATGTGGTCGATGATGGCGTAATACTCCCGCCGATGCACCTGCACCGCGTGCTTGGTCCGCGGGAACGGCGCCAGGTTCTCGTCGCGCAAGCTGGGGGGGCAACCGATCGCCTTAGCGAACGGATATTCATCGAGATAGCTGGCCGGCACCGCGATTTTCTCATGCGGATACTTGTCGAGGTAGCTCTGCGGCGCCTGCCGCGGATCGTGCGGGGCATTGAAGGCGACGTACATGAAGAACGGCTTGTCGCTCTGCTTGGCCTTGTCGAGAAATCCGATCGTGTTGTTGGCGACCACTTCGCTCCAGTGGGTGCCGCCTTGCCAGAAGCCGCCGAACTTGGGGTCGGCCGGATCCCAGGGGTCCGGCTTGCCTGGCACCGGGCGTTGATAGCCTTGCTTCGTTTGATTGGGCATGCCGGGACGCGGATCGACCGCCACGTCGAACGCCTTGCCGGGATCGGTCTGCACATGCCACTTGCCGGTCATGTAGGTGTCGTAGCCGGCTTGCTTCATGGTTTCGCTCCAGAAGCGGCCGTCTTGCCGCTCCTTGTCGGGATTCAACTTGTGGGCGTGCCACAGGAACCGGCCCGTGTTGAGCATCGCCCGACTGGCCACGCAGACCGCCCCGCTCCAGGAGCCTTGGTTGTAGGCGTGCGTGAACACGGCGCCGCTCTCGGCCAACCGGTCGAGATGCGGCGTTTGCACCTCGTCGTTGCCCATGAATCCGGCCGCTTCATACGCCTGATCGTCGGAAAAAATGAACAAGATATTCGGCTGCTTGCCCGGCGCCTCGCCGAGGGCGAACGAGCCGACAAGCAGGGGGAACAGCACGGCCGTGAACAGATGGAGAATTCGCATGAGAAACCTATATCAGTGAAAATGGGCCTTAAGTATCGCAATAAATTGAATGTGACAAAAATTTTGAACAGAAGAGAACAGAGAGAACAGAGAAAAGAATTCTCAGTTGTCTCCTTCTCCGTTTTCTTCGTTTACTCCTGTTCCAACCTGTCTGGCGGCCTATTGGTCGTCGCTGCTAGACGGGTCGAACATAAACGACTTGTCGTCCATCGGACGAATCCAGAGCATGCGGTACCGCACCGGGTTGCCGTGATTCTGCAATTGCAGCGGGCCGGCCTCGGTCTGTTGAATGCTTGCCAGGATGGCGTCGCTATAGGCGGTCTTGCGATACCACAGCGGCGCGTAGGGACTTTTGCGATTGAGAAACTTGGTGTCGTGCTGTACCACCACGCCGTTGAGCAGCGCCGTGATCGTGCCTTCCTCGACCGCCTCCCCCTGCTCGTCGCGGCGGGGAGCGCGGAAGATGATGTCGTAGGTTTGCCATTCATCCGGAGCGCGGGCGGCGTTGACCAGCGGCGGACTAAAGCGATACAGCGCGCCGAGCATCGCCTTCGGCGGTGTGGGATTTTTATAGGAGTTGACGATCTGTTGCTCGAACATGCCGTGAAAATAGAGACCGCTGTTGCCGTCGTTCTCGCCCCGGCGGTCGGTCTTCGGAACCAGAAACTCGCAATGCACCTGGGCGTCGCGAAAATGGAACTTGCTCCAGACCGAATCGCCCCCCGAGACGACCAGTTCGCCGTTCTCCACCTTCCAAGGGCATGGCTCGCCGGAACGGCCGACCAGCATCTCGGTGCTGTCGCCGTCGAACACGATCACTGCGTCGCTGGGAACTTTGCCCGAGGTGTCGACGACCGGCGGCAACGATGGATCGTCGGCAAGGCCGACTGTCGTGTAGCTAGCGATTGGCAGAAGGAACAGCATCATCAGCAGGCGAGACATCGTGAGGCTCCGCGAAGGGGGGTTTCCCACGATTATAGTCGCTCGCGGCCTAGAACCCAAGCAAATACGGGGCAACGGTAAAAGGTAGCGGAATTCGCCAGAATTCCGAGGCGCTACAGTTTGCTTCGAGGCAACGGAACTCTTAGCGAGTTCCGCTACGCGAACCCAGCGGCGCGAACAGTCTTCGCAATCGACTTGGCTCGACGAAGGCGATGCCCGCGGCGCACATCAGCGCGGCGAACATTCCTAGCCCGGAGAGAACCGCCAGCAACAGCCAGAAGGGAATGGTCCCCCACAGTACCAGCCGCCGCGTGGAGCGGCACCACAGACCGCCGATCAGTGCCACCTCGAACAGCATCAAGAGATGCGTCAGGGCGTTGATCAACACCAGCGAACTACCCAACAGGCCGGTCAGATCGATCCACCGCGAGTCGGGCCGAGCGGCCAGCCACCATACGGCGGTGCCGTCGATCCAGGGAAAGCTGATGGTTTGAGGACCGGCGATGTAGGTGGCCGTCAACTGCGCCACCACCATGATGATGTAGTACAGCGTGAGGTGAATCTGGATCAGCCGCAGGCTGGGGGTGGCGGTCCAGGTAACGTCCTGCTCGACGCCGGCGGCTTGCTTGCGCTCGGCCCGCCAGCGGTCGAACGATAGACAGCGCCCGCACGGTCCCAGGCAGAGATAGAATAGCAGGATCACCATCACGGCGTCGCTCTGACTGGTCAAGAACTCCGCGCGGTGAATGTAGGCCATCGCCACCACCAGCGCGGCGATGCTGGTAAACCGCGTGAAGACGCCCAAAGTAAACGCCGCCGCCACGAGCAGACCGACGGCGTGCAGCACATACAACTCCGTCGCGGAGTTGGCCAGCGACAAGTAGGATAATCGCGAGGGGGGCACCGAGCCGAATCCAAGCTCATCGAGCACTTCGGTCGAAACCATGCCCCGCGGTCCGAAAAAAGCCGTCAGGTCGGGCGTCCAGGTGGCGAGCCAGTAGAGCAGGATCAGCCCGACGACGATCCGCAGCACGGCCAGCGAAAAGGCGTCGTGCGGAGTAAACCAAAAACGATTCCAAGCCGCGCCAAAGCGGAGCAAGGGATTGTCGGCGGCGAGGGGTTCGTGCGACGCCATTAGCGGTCTCCTTGCGGTGCGCGGGGAGAGCTCTCTCCGCCGCCGGTGCCGCCGATCGGCTGCACTTGGGTCACTTCCTCGCGGCCAGCCACCTTGTTCGGCGCCCATTGCTGACCGGTGCCCACCAGGTCGGCCTCGTAGCGAGTCGACAACCAGCGATCGGCCATCGGATCGCGCTCTTGCGGATCGATCGACCTTAGATTCGGCAGATCCTGCAATAGCCGCTCGTTGCATTGAAAGCGATGCCGTTCGCCCATCGTGGGTGGAATGTTGTGGACTTCCATCAGTAAATAGTCGGAAATCGCTTGCGGCAATAGCGATTCGATGGAGTCCCCTTCGCTGAGGCCGGTGTACTTGGCGAGTTGCAGATAACGTTGCCGCCGCACGTTCGGCCAGACCCCCTCGGGCAGCAGGTCGATCTGTTCGAGCTGCGCGACCGCGGCCGGATCGTTCTCCATGCCGTCGCGCCAGTCGAGCAGCACCCGGCAGCGATAATCGCGATCGAACTGGCCATCGGTGATCGCGAAGTTCGCCAGCGGGCCGTTGTAGAGGATGTCCTGGCTGAGCAGTTTGGCGTACAGCGGCGCAAACGGAATGTTCTGCAGGCGGAGCCGAAACGACGAAACCGGCTGAAAGTTAACCGTCACTGCCACGGCGATGAACACGAAATGCACCATCAACAGCACGTTGATCGTGGTGCGAGTCGCGCTGCTGGGGCCGGGGATTTCATCCGGGCGAGTATTCACGCCTTGGATCCTTCACGAGAGTAAAGAGAGTGCTTCGTAGGTATTGCATCGAGTCGCAGCGGTTGCATACTCCAGGATAGTCGCCCCGCGACCGCCAATCCACAAAGTCGCTGCAACTGTCGGTCGCTGCAACCGCCGACCGAACCCGCAGACAATAAAAAGCAGACAATAAAAAAAGGTCGGGTCTCCTGAGAGACCCGACCCTGGATCAAAACGTCTGCCTCGGTCTTAGCGAACGAAAGCAACTCGCGTGATGACCGGACGGGCGCTGGCCGATTCCGGAGCCGGAG
>JBGTJT010000207.1:0-17628 GCA_041744995.1 Pirellulales bacterium
GCAAGTGGTAACCTTTGGCGCTAGGGCTACTCACATCCGCCTGAAGAGCACGATCCCACCAGCCATCCGGCGGTAGGTTGTTACGGGGTGGCTTCGCCGTCGTTGTCCTTCAGGTGGTGCTCAACCTTCTCTGCCCCTTCCTTCACGTTTTCGGCGGCGTCTTGCGCGGCGCTCTCCAGCGCTTCGCCGGTCGCCTGGCCCGCGTCCTTGGCCTTATCGAGGGTCTCCTGGGAGCAGCCGACCGTGAGGCAAAGGGCGCTCAACAGCAGCAGGAATCGACTGAATGTTCGCATCGTGAAATCCTTGGTCAAGTGTGCGGGTCTGCCGCGGCAAGTATTCGCCGCGTCGAAAATGAGCGGAACAGATCTCATTCTAGCCTCGCTTCCTAGCAGCGGATAGCGACTGGCGAGTCATGCCAGTTTGGCTAGCCGTTCTAGCCGGCCGCCCTCTCCATTTTGGTAGGCCGTCTCGACCTTCTAAGCCTGCGCCAGCGGCCAAAAGGATATTCTGAAAAATTTTATCTCCAATGGCGTCAGCAGGTTGCGCGCGTCGATCCGGCGCGTTGGCAGCGACTGGCATCGCCGTTGCTTTAGTGTCTGCCGTCGCCGCGAACAACCGCGGCAGCCGACTGACAAGCCGGCAAACCAATCACACGATTTTGAATGGGTAGAGCGATGTTTGAGACAGAACAATCCTTGATCGGCGACCTTGCGAAGCAGAGCGGCGAGAGATTGGAAAGCCGCCCCAAGGCGAAGGATCTGGCCTGCCTGGTTGTCAGCCACCGCGACAGCCGCAACCAACTGTTGCACGGCTCCGCCTCGACCGCCGGTTGGCAATGCACGGAAATCGCCGACCCGTTGGAAGCGCGCAAGCAAGTCATTCGCCGCCGGCTGCCGCTGGTCGTGATCGACCTGGAAAGCGAGACCGGCAGCGGGACGACCGAGTTGAAGGATCTGGCTGAGAAGCTCTCCCGTGATCGCGGCGTGATGCTGATCGTATGCGGCAACGAAGGCAACGCCATGGAAGAAATCTGGGCCCGCCAACTCGGCGTCTGGCTCTATCTGCCGGGCGTGACTGAGGACAGCGATCTGTCGAGCCTGTTCGAGGAAGCCGGCACGATCCTGTCGCGGCGCACGCCGACCGCTCCGGCCGGCGGAGGCTGGACGCCTCCGGCCAAGTAAGCGTTTGAGTTCCACCTTAGAAAAGACATCCCAAGAACACATTTCGTAACGGCCAACCAAGGCATAGTACCATGAAGACGAACATCCCCCACATCGCAAGCAAATATGGCACGCCCTGGCGGCGGCTAAGGCTGTTAAGCAGCCTGGCGATCCTGCTGACCGCCGCCACGCTGCCGGCGGCAACCGTGATCGACAACTTCGACGCGCCGGCCGGCGGAACTGAGCTGTGGCTGGCTGGCAACATGAATTATAGCGTGACGGACAGCGGCATCGGCGTCTGGGGAGGAGAGCGTCGAGCAACGTTAACCCGAACTAGCCCTCCCGCCACCGTTACGATCGTTAAAATCAACAAAAATGACTATCCGGGTCTGCTCAGGTACGAGGAGTCTTCATTGCAGACTACCACGTTGGAGTTGCATTACGGAACCGAAACCATAGTCGGCAGCGAGCATGAAGTGATCGTCGATATTCCTTTTCTGGATCCAATTGGACAAGACTACGTGATCGACTTGACCGTAAAAGCCTTCAACTTGGATCCCGCTGATCCCTTCACCGCGACTCCCGACTCCGCGATCACCCAGAGCTTAATTGTTCAGCAAGACGGTACTTACCTTGGCGGCAACGCGTTCAGCTTGAGCTTCGATCTTAGCAGCAACCACTTTCAGAGCCTGCACAGCTATTTCAATGGTGCCAGTCATATTGCCTTCTCCTTGTTGTTCTACGGCGCGAATGACTCCGACGTACTTCTCGAATCGATCCTGCTGCAAGCCATCAACGGGGGTGGCGGGCCGGACGTGGTGCCGGAGCCTTCCACTTACGCCCTGGGTCTGACCTCCATGTTGGGGCTGTTCTACTACGGCTATCGTCGCCGTCGCCGAGCCAAGTGCTAGGTAGCCGGCTGGTCAGTCCTCTCCCTGTTTGATGAGTTTGCTATGTCTCGCCTCGCCTGCTGGCTGCCGCTATTTGTCTTGCTTCTCTCCGGCTGCCAGCAACTGGCCGATCCGGACGCGAAAGCGGCCCCGCGCCCGGGGGGCGATTCCACCGTGCTGTTGAGCATCACCAGCAACGCCGCCGAAAATCCCCAAGCGGTCGACATGGCCCTGAAGCTGGCTGGTTTCTCGCTCGACGAAGGGCGCCGCGTGGCATTGTTCTTTAACGTGCAAGGCGTTCTGTTCCCCACCAAAAACTTCGATGCCGAGGCCGCCTTCCAGGACAACGAACCGCTCGTCACCCAGCTCAACTCCTTGATCGACCGGGGTGCCGACGTCCACGTGTGCCCTGTCTGCATGACGGCTATGAACGTCGACGCAGCAGACATCCTGGCCGGCGCCCAGGTCACTACGCGACCCAAGCTGTTCGCCCACATTGGTCCTGATACGGCCGTATTCACCTATTAGCAACACAGCGGGTTTGTTAGTCAGATTCTTCTGCACCCTCACCCTTGTCCTTGTCCTTGATATAGGGAATTAGGTCGGTGTGCTTGGCGATCGCCGCCTCGAGCATTGCGATCAGCACCAGAATCACGGTCGCGAATCCTAGCGTGGCCAGCGCCAGAAAGTATTCGCCCAGGCCGCAGGCGATGCCCATTGCGCCGACGACCCAGATCGCCGCCGCCGTAGTGACCCCTTGGACCGAACCGCGGGCTTGAATGATGGTGCCGGCCCCCAGAAAGCCGATGCCGCCCACAATGCCTTGAATCACCCTGGATGGATCGAGCCGATCGGCTTGATTGTCGTTGGTCAACTTCTCGAATACGGACAGCGTGACCAGCATGAACGAGGCCGCCCCCAGGCTGACCATCATCATGGTCCGCAGTCCCGCCGGCTTGCGGTGCCATTCGCGGTCCCAACCGACCACCGCGCCGCAAGCGGCCGCAGTGGCCAAACGCAAGAGAACTTCCGACCAAAGGAGATCGAGCATGGGCTGCCTTCCTTTCCTAGGGCGGTTATTTTTGTCCTCCGCCCAATCGTCAAGTTCAAGGGCGCCGGCTAAAGTAATAAATTCCGGTAATAAATTCCGGTTGCCGCTGCGCATGCCGCGACAATCTGCCGCGGTCCACGCGCAAGACCGCAGCGGATCACGGGTAGTAGTCATAGAGCAGATCGAATGCCAATTTTGAAAGGAAATGTCGCCGTGGCAGATTGGATCGAAGAGGGCCAAAAAGCCCCCGCATTTACGCTCAAAGCCGATGACGGATCGAAAGCCAAGCTGGCCGATCTCGCCGGATCGCCGGTGGTGCTGTATTTCTATCCCAAGGACGACACGCCCGGCTGCACTAAGGAGGCCTGCGCGTTCCGCGACCGGGCCGCCGAGCTAAAGCAACTTGGCGCGACGGTCCTGGGCGTCAGCCCCGACGACGTCGCAAGCCATGCCAAGTTCCGCGACAAGTACCAGCTCAACTTCCCGTTGCTGGCCGACGCGGATCACAAAATCGCCGAAAAGTACGGAGCATGGCGCGAGAAGAACATGTACGGCAAGAAATCGATGGGCGTGCAGCGGAGCACGTTTCTGATCGACGCCGACGGCAAGGTCGCCAAAGTGTGGAAGCGGGTTCAGGTCGACGGCCACGACGACCATGTCATCGCAGCGCTCAAGGCGCTGGGATAGCGTCCACTGTCTCCCGCACGATCTCGCATTCCGGCAGCGAATCGAGGAAGATGCGGCCGTAGCTCTTGGTTTGCACCCGCGGGTCGAGGATCACCACAATGCCGCGATCGGTCGCGGTGCGAATCAAGCGACCGAAGCCTTGCTTCAGTTTCAATACCGCCTCGGGTAGTTGATAGTCCGCGAATGGATTTCCGCCGCTGGCGCGGATCGCCTCCAGGCGCGCCTCCAATAGTGGCTGGTCTGGCACGCTGAACGGCAGCTTGGTGATGATCACGTTCTGCAGGGCGTCTCCCGGCACGTCGACCCCTTGCCAGAAACTGTCGGTGCCGAACAGCACGCTGCGCGGGTTGGCCTTGAACTGGGCGACCATCTGGCTGCGGGGCATGCCGTCGGCCTGGCTAAACAGGGCCATGTTTTCGTGCGCCAGCCAGCGCGAAAGACTCGCCGAGAGCTTGCGCATCAGGTCGTAACTGGTGAACAGCACGAAGGCGTGCCCGTCGGATTGCTCGATGTAATGCCGCGTCGTCTCGCCCACCGCTCGCTCGTATCGTTGCCGATCGCTGGGATCGGGCATCCCCTGGGGAAGGATCAGACGGACCTGGGTGCGATAGTCGAACGGGCTGCCGAGCTTCAACTCGTTGGCTTGCGTCAGACCGATCCGCGACTTGTAGAAATCAAACGAATGCCGGTTGCCGACGGCCAGCGTGGCGCTGGTGGCCACCACGGTGGGCACTCGCTGGAAAAGCTGCTCGCGCAGTTCGGGGCCGACGTCGATCGGGGCGGCGACCAGCCGCATCCGCGTACTGCCGCGTTTGCTCCAGGAAGACTCGATCCAGTAGACGCTCTCCTTGGCTGATTGCTTCAGCCACATCTCCAGATCGCCCGCTAAGGCCGTCAGCCGGTCGGCCGCCGAGGTAAAGTCCTGCTGAATTGCCTCGTCGGTGAACTTTTGACCTTGGCCACGAACCAGCTTGCTCAACGCGAACAGCTTGGGGCTGAGTTCGTTGACAACGATTTCCGGCTGCAGCACACGGCCGTTCTTGGCCGCCCGTGCCGAAAGATAGGCATATACGTCGTCGAAAAACGCCGCTGCGGCGAAGCGGCACTGATCGACCTCCTGCTGGGCCTGCTTGAGATCGTGGGCCACCAGCAAGCCTCGCTGGGTGCGGTCGTTGTACAGCTTGTTGAGCATGTACTCGATCTGGCCGCTGGTCACGCTGACGCCTAAGTGATCGCCGGCGACCGCTTCCAGGTTGTGGGCCTCGTCGAAGATAACCGTGTTGGCGTCGGGCAGCAGGCTCACGCCGTGCCGCCGCAAGGCCAGATCGCTGAAGAACAGCGCGTGGTTCACAATCAGCACTTGGGCGTGCTGCGCGCGGCGGCGGGCCTTGAAGTAGTGGCAGTCCTTATAGGTCGGGCACTTGCGGCCCAGGCAGTTGCCGCTGTCGCTGGCGATTTCGTCCCACACGGCTGGGGCCGGCTGCAGCGGCAGATCGCTCCGCGAACCGTCGCTGGTCTGCTTGGCCCAGGTCTCGATCTGGCGAAGTTGCGAGATCTCCTGATTGGTGTCGAACAGGCTGCCGGCCCGCTTGGCCGCATTGGCCAGCCGCCGCAGGCTGATGTAATTGCGCCGTCCCTTGACCAGTACGGCGGTGAACTCACGCGGTATGACGCTGTTGAGTAGCGGCAGATCCTTATCGAGCAGTTGCTCCTGCAGGCTGATCGTGTGCGTAGAGACAATCACCCGCCGCGCGGCCGCTTGGGGGCCGTCTGGCTTGGCGTCTTCATCCTCTCCGCCGGCGTGCTCTTGGTTCTCAGTGGCCGCCAAGATCGCGGGCACGAGATAGGCGAAGCTCTTGCCGACGCCGGTGCCCGCCTCGACGATCAGGTGCCGCTTCGTTTGGATCGCCTGCATCACCGCGTTGGCCATGTCGAGCTGCTGCGAACGATGCTCGTACCGCGGCAGCCGCGCCGCGATCCGCCCTTGCGGGCCGAGAATTTCATCGGGAGTGAGCATACTTCGTCCTGAAGCGATGTTCGCCGTGGAGGCTGCCGGAGCGGCTTGCCAACCATCAGCTTACCATGGCACGAAATCGCGGCCCAGCCGACGCGCTCGCTCCTTGGCAGCCGACAGTCTACTCCTTGACGTACCAGATGCCTTCGTGCTTGCCGAAGGTGAGCTTGTCGATGTCGCCGGGATTCTCCAGCACATGGAATACTGCCTCGCTGCGGTCGGCGTTGTATTCGAGCTTGTGGGGATTGAATTGCCGCAGCGCCGCGAGCAGTTCGTCTCCCAGCCCCGCTTCGCCCATCATGCGAACGACTTCGTCGAACAACTGTTCCTGGCGAACCTCGTCGAGCATCCGCGGATGGGCATACTCGACGATCAGCCGCCGGTACTGCTTCGCCTCGAGCAGGTCGATCATCTGCTCGACAGTCTCCTGCACCGTCAGCCGAGACTGGGGACGGATGTCGTAGGTCAGCGCGTGGGAGTCGACCCAGCCGAGCGTGGTCACGACTAGTAGTGCGGCGAACATGAGATATTTCTCCAAATGGTCGGAGGCCATCCGGATTGTACTCAATACCGCCCCGCAAGGCGAGTAACCAACTTCGGTCGGCCCTTCCTGGCCGGCTGGAGGAAGTTTGACTTGGAGGCCCCGCAAGTCGGTTCGATCCGTGGCGGGGTGCCAGTCGTTGTGAACTGGTGAGCTTGCTCTTCTGTGGTCAGGCAGGAATGCCTGACCTACTGGGCTGTCGCGTTTGCGCTGGTAGGCACCCGCGGCACCAAGCTTGCTCAAGCCTCCCGCCTCAAGGGCCTCAAGCCTCAAGTAGCCACCGGCGCGGCTTCCGCCACGGCCGCTTCCTGCATGCGGCGTTCGGCCAGGGAGGTGTCGATCGAGAGGGCCAGGGTCACGCTCCAGCGGCCGTCGGCGTCTCCCTGGACTTGCCAGTGGGGCATCACGCAGACCGACTGATGCACCGCCTCGAAGCCCCCTTCCGACTGGCTGACCGATTGGATCGGAAACGCCCACAGGCTGGTCGGCCGGGCCGAGGAGAGTCCCACATCGATGCCCAGCCATTCGTCGATCAGCCCCAGGCCGTCGGCGTCGACCAGGTCGAGTCGCTCGCCCAGATGGCCAAGTTGGTTGCGGCTGCTGTCGTAGAAGTAGCGGCCGTCGCAATTCGCGGGCAGACCGGCGAAGTTGAATTCCACCGCAAAATGCAGCGGCCGATCCTGCGGCAGTCCCTCGATCAGGTAGGCAATCTCCAGCACGCTGCTGCCGGCGGCCAGGGTGACCCCCTTGGTGATCTTCAGCGGAATGCCCCAGGCGTTGCCGTTGCGGGTCATCTGCACTTGCACCTTGTCGCTGCCGCGACGCACCTTGGCCTCGAACGGGCGGCCGAGGAAGTCGCCCCGTTCGATCGCCTCGTTGGCGGCCACGGCCTGAAGCGCGACATCGTTGTCGAAGAAATGATCTTGCAGCCCCTTGCGCAGATAGCCGTCGTATTGCAGCATCTCGTCAAGGCCTTCCTGCTTGAAGACCACGCGGTCGTGGATGCTCTCCGTGCCTCCGGTGCCGCTGTTCGGTCCGGAAAGAACTTTCTGATGATACGCCTCCGGCCGCCGCGCCAACGTGGCCAGCACATTGTGGCAGATGGTGCGGACGTCCAGTTCGTAGAGCTGACCGCCGTGCGCCGGGGCAATCAACGCCGCCAGCCTGTCGCTCGCCAGACGCACTTCACTCAGCCCGTCGAAGTTGTAGTCGCCTGCGGTTCCCTCGACCCAAGGGCCGGTCTTGCCGGTGGCGATGTCGAGCAGATTGTCGGCGGCGATCAACTGGTTGTAGACGGCGTTGCGCAGATGCGGCAGATAGATGCCGCCGAACGCGCCGTGCCAGTAGCTGCAATTGCATTGGCCCCGATAGAGGGCCGTGCGGGCATGCTCGATCATTTCATGATCGTTGCCGGCGGCCACTTCGTCCGCCAGACGTTGGCTGACGGCCATCATGCGGCTGTACATTTCGTCCGATTCGGGATACTTGCGTTTGAAGTTCCGCCAGTAGCCGCCGCGGACGAACTGCTTGATATGGTCCCACTCGCCTTTCTCCTGCAGGTCGTGATGCAGGTGGTCGAACTCCACGATCCGTTCGGCCGGCAGCGCCCATTCGGTCATCTCGCGATAACTTCCCTCCGGCACGTAGATCTTGCCCAGCGGGGCGACTTGCTGCGTGGCCTCGGCCAAGGTGAGCGTCTTGAGCCACTGGCGGTTCTCGTCGAGCGCGTCGAAGAACATCTTTAGCCAACCGTTGTCGTAAACGTGCTGCTTGGTGTCGGGCCAGGTGCCGAACTTTTCGCCGTCGTCGCCGAATACGACCACCGCACCGGGATGCGTCTCGGCGACGCCGCGCAAGTAGTCGATGGTTTGTCCCGGATCGCGGAACGGAATCAGGTATCGCAATTGCTCGCTGCCGGGAAAGACCTTCAGCGTGCGGCCGTCGTCTTCGGTGATGAAGTAGCCGTGCAGTTCGTCGCTGGTCAGGCCGGCGTTTTTAAAATGGAAGTCGTCGAGCAGCGTGTACTGCACCCCGGCGACCGCCAGGTCGCGGGTCATCGACTGCTCCCATACCCGCTCTGGCATCCACATGCCTTGCACCGCGCCGCCAAGCCGCCGTTCGAGCCATTGGCGATAGCTGGTGATCTGGCCGATGCGGTCGCGGGAGGGGATCATCGCCAGGATCGGCTCATGGAAGGCGCCGCCGACGATCTCCAGCCGACCGGCGGCGACCAGCGCGGCCAGGCGATCGAGATATTCCGGATGATGCGCATCGAGCCATTCCATCAAGGGGCCGCTAGTGTGCAGCGCCAGCTTGAGGTTGGTATACGGCTCAAACACTTCCAGAAACGGCAGGTAGCTGTCTTGGTAGGCGTCCTCGAACACGTGGTCGAAGTTGCCGATGGGTTGGTGGTTGTGCAGGCAGAGTACAAAGCGGATCGTGTTGCTCATAATGCTTCTTCGGGGCCTTTGCCGGGGGTTCCTGTCAGGCAACCGCTGTGCCGGGTTCGCCAGGAGTTGGATCCGCCTATCGCATTCTTGGGTACGGGAAACGCTCATCAAGCCAGGCTTGTCCGCGATGAGATCGTTTCAGGCGCTCCACAACGCCCCTCTCAGAGTACCAGATTTATGCGTGGCGAAAAGATGAACGGCGTCTCGACGGCGGTATTGTCTCGCCAATCACGATATCGGCGAGTGTTGCTGAAAGAGTTTATCGGACCGGACGAGAGCGAATCTTCGGCAAAGCTTGCCTGGACCACCCAGGTTTTGCCGTTAGCCCATTACGCCTTCGCCGATCGTAACGCTTCCGCCGCCCGTTCCGGGCTGAGCGTGTTGATATGGCAGCCGCCGCCCCATTCGAAGCCGGCCAGTTGAGCCACCCGCGGAATCAGCTCCCAATGCCAATGGTAAGTTGCTTCGTTGGCGATGCGGCGGGGGGAAGTTTGCAGCACCAGGTTGTAATCGGGCCGGGCCAATACGGCGTCGACCCGATGGCAGGCGTCCAGCAGAGTGGCTGCGAGAGATCCCAGCAGGCCGTCGTCCGCCACCTCGAAGCGGGCGGCGTGCTCCCGCGGCATGATCCACAACTCGCAGGGAGTGCGGGAGGCGTGGGGACAGTACGACAAGAAGTCCTTTCCCTGGGCGACGATCCGTTCGATTGCCCTGATTTCGGCCGCGATTTCCTGGCAGACAGCGCATGTTTGCCGCTGTTGGAATTGCAGTTCGCAGCGCGCCACCCGAGCGGCCACCCGGGGCGGAACCAGCGGTAGCGCCACGATTTGGCTGTGGGTATGGGCGATCGTCGCTCCGGACGTCGGCCCCACGTTCTTGAACACCTGCACATACTCGACGGCGGGGTCTTCGTAGTGGGCGGCGATCCGATGGGCCATGGCCGTGAGCACCTGCCGCAGTGCATCGGCCGAGAGGTCGGTGACCCGTTCGACGTGCCGTGGCGAGTCGACGATCACTTCGTGCCGTCCCAGGCCGGGCAGTTCCTCGCCGGGGTCGATCTCCGCCGGCCAGGCGACCGACTCGCCCGGCGAAAGCGCCGGATATTTGTTGGGCACCACGCGGACCTGCCAAGGCGTGCCATTCTCCGGCAAGACCAGTACCGGCAGCGGCGTTTTGGATTCGTGCCCGGCACAGAACGGACAATCGGCATCGTCCACCGGTGACGAAGCAGACCGCTTGGGTTGAGGACGATTGGCTCGCTCTTCGGCGATGATTACGACATCGCCGGAGATGGAATTCTTGCGGATGACAGAGTTGCGGACGATGACATGCCCCCACGGGAGTTCAAGACGATCGAAATGGCAGATTGCGATTCAGTTATGGGGATCGAAGATTCCCAATCAGCCGCGGTAGCGGCGACAGGACGTAGCCTGGGGTGGAGGCAAGAGAGCGGAGCGATCTTGCCGGAACCCCAGAAACGCTTTCTGTCAAATCAGGCCCCACGGTTCGCCTTCAACTCCATCGTCTTGGCGTACAGGTCCACGTACTTGTCGGCGCTGCGGCCCCAGCTCCAGTCTTGACCGAGGCCGATTTGCACCAGGCGGCGCCACTGCGGCTTGTCGTTCCAGGCAAGGCAGGCGCGGCGGAGCGCCCGGCCGAAGCTTTCGGCATTGAACTCGTCGAACGAAAACCCATTGGCCGTACCGGCTGACAGGCTATCGTCGGTGCAGTCGGTGATCGTGTCGGCCAGTCCGCCGGTACGATGCACCAGCGGGATCGTGCCGTATTTGAGGCTGTACATCTGCGTCAAGCCGCACGGCTCGTAGCGGCTGGGCATTAGAAACAGGTCGGCGGCGGCTTCGATCCGGTGGGCGATGGCGTTGGAGAATTTCAGCACGGTCGCCAACTTGCCGGGAAATCGCTCCGCCAGTCGTTGCAGCAGGTTCTCGTATTCACGGTCGCCCGTGCCGAGAATCACCCATTGCACGTCGTTTTGGGCCAGCCACTGTTCCATGACTTCGGCGATCAGGCCGATCCCCTTCTGTTCAACCAGTCGGCCGACAAAACCGATCAGCGGCACGTCGTCGCGGACGGTCAGGCCAAGTTCCCGCTGCAAGTCGTGCTTGCAAGCAGCCTTGCCGGCCTGCCACGTTTGCTCGTCGTAGTGGTGCGGCAGATGCTTGTCGGTCGTGGGGTTCCATTCGGCGTAGTCGACGCCGTTGAGGATGCCAAACAGCACGTCGCGGCGGTTCGCCAACACGCCTTCCAGGCCGCAGCCGAGCGGGGCGGACTGAATTTCCTCGGCGTAAGTGGGGCTGACGGTGCTGATCGCGTCGGCGAATACCAGCCCGGTTTTCAGCAGGTTGAGTTGGCCGTAGAACTCCATCTGGTTCCAGTTGAAGTATTTCCAGTCCAGCCCGGTCAGCAGCATGTCCCAATGCCAGAAGGTCCCCTGGTAGGCGATGTTGTGGATCGTCAGCAGCGAGGCGATCTTCTCGTAGCCGCTCTGACCGGCGTACTCGATCTTCAGCAAGGCCGGAATCAGTCCGGTAGTCCAGTCGTTGCAGTGGATCACGTCGGGCGAGAGATTCAACAGGCGGACTGCTTCGAGCACGGCGCGGGAGAAGAACACGAACCGCTCGCAGTTGTCCTTGAACTCGCCGTCGGCGTCGCCATAGAGCCCAGCGCGGTTGTAGTAGATCGGCTGATCGACCAGATACGCGGTGACCGGCCGATCATCCGCGATGCCGCCGGGCAGGTGGGTCTTGAGGAACCTGCCGGGTACCCGCTTGGAGCCGATCTCGATCTCGAACTCCACGCCCGTCTCCTCGATCGGCAGGCCGGCCTCGAACGCGTCGCGATAGGCGGGCAGTATCACGCACGGCTCCTGCAGCAGCTTGGCCAGATGGATCGGCAGCGCGCCGCTCACATCGGCCAACCCGCCGGTCTTGGCAAACGGCACGGCTTCGCTGGTGGCGAAGAGTATCTTCACGATGTTTTCCTTGGAAAGTGGCTTCCTCGGGCAGAAGTCGCCAGGCGGGCGGGAGTAGCGGTCGTGCGGGCCGTAACGATGGGAACCCCGCAGAGAGCACCCAAACTATCGCCACACGTTTATAAAATACAACGCAAACGGAGAAGATGCTGCCCAGGTTGCCTAGAATGTGGGAGAAAACTGCTCGGCCGGAGGAAATGGCAGCTCCGCCTTCCGTCGAGCTTGCCTCGGCGGTCGTCGCGACGCGTCGCTGATTCCGCCGGGACAAGCCCGGACGGAGATCCAGCGAGCAGGTGCGACTTGCTGGTAGCTGCCACTTGTCGGCCCCGCCCGGCCAAGCCGGACGGAAGCACTTGGGCTGGGGCGGTTTGCCGGACGGATGTGGATAACCCAAGACTTCCGTCGGGCTTGCCCCGGCGGAGGCAACAACTGGCAGCTACCATGCTACAATCACTATCCAAATACCGTTGGCCTGGCCCCGATCTCCGCACGGGCTTGTCCCGGCGGAATCGACGACTTGGCAATGCCGGAGGCGCATCGTGCAACCAGTCTATACCTCCGAAAATACACACGCCGCCTATCAGTTGAATTGGTCGCTCTCATTGTTCGGAAAAGATGAGCTACCTGCACCGTCGACCTGGCGCGAAATTCTGCGATCCCGAACCGAGGCCGACGGCGTCCGGATTCTGACGGTAGACGCCCCGCGTCCAAGCGTAGTGCAATTCTTTGTCAGCACGCGTCCCGACTTGTCACCGTCAGATGTCGTTCGAAGTGTCAAGGGTCGATTGCAGTACTTGGTCCGTGATCAATTGGCCAAGGCGTTCCGTCGAAACCACCACATCCAAAGTCTTGGCGAAGCAACGTCCAGAGTGTTGGATCAGTATGTCGCTGGCCAGCCGGCCAAACATCCGATGGCTGACAGGCTTGTCCAAGCCCGAATCGAAGCGTATCAGTTCCACGACGAGGCGGTAGATCTAGCGAAGCCTTCGGCTGGGACATACGGCCAATTTCTCAACGCCCTGCAAATCGTGCTGGAGAATTCAGAGGGCTGGTGTGAAGTCCGAGAACCCCAGTTGAAGCGCGTGCGAGATGTGATTGTTGGTGCCGCAAGGAAAAAGGCTTGGTCATTGTCTCGAGTTGGACTGCTCAGCAATCATCTACATATTTTGCTAGGTGTTAGCGTGACTGAGTCGCCGCAAATGGTAGCGTTATCAATTATGAACAACATTGCCTATGTTTATGAAATGAAGCCGATCTTGAAGTTCAGCTACTACGCGGGAACCATCGGCGGATACGATCGCGGTGCGATTCGGCGGCGGGTAGAGTAAGTCGCCCGCTCCGCCGGGACGAGCCCGGCGGAGGCGGAAGATTCGACTGGGGGGAAATGGTAGCTTCCAATTGTGTGCTCCGCCCGGACAAGCCGGACGGAAGCAGATGCGTCACATGGCAGTGATCGCAACTTGCCCGACCTACTCCACCGCCGGCACCGGATACTGCTCGCAGAGGCTCTCCACCTCGCCGCGGATGCGCTGCAGTGTGGCGTCGTCATTGGGGTTCTTCAGGGCGTCGAGCATCCAGCCGCCGATGGTTTGCATCGCGTCGGAGTCCATGCCCCGGGTGGTCAGGGCTGGCGTGCCGATGCGGATGCCGCTGGGGTCCATCGGTTTGCGTGCATCGTAGGGGATCATGTTCTTGTTGACCGTGATGCCGCACTTATCGAGCGCCGCCTCGGCCAGCTTGCCGCCGATGCCCAATGTCGTCACATCGACCAGCATCAGGTGGTTGTCGGTGCCGCCGCTGACCAGCCGCAGGCCGCCGGCCAGAAGCGTCTCGGCCAATGCCCTGGCGTTGTCGATGATCCGCTGGGCGTAGTCCTTGAAGCCTGGCTGCAGGGCCTCGTGAAAGCAAACCGCCTTGCCGGCGATCACGTGCATCAACGGCCCGCCTTGAATGCCAGGGAAGACGCTGCGGTCGAGATCCTTGGCGTAGTCGGCCCGGCACATCGACAAGCCGCCGCGGGGGCCGCGGAGCGTCTTGTGGGTTGTCGTGGTGACAAAGTCGGCGACCGGCACCGGGTTGTCGTGCAGTCCGGCGGCGACCAGGCCGGCGTAGTGGGCCATGTCGACGAACAGCTTCGCTCCGACCTGTTCGGCAATCTCGGCAAACTTGCCGTGCGGAATCTCCCGCGGGTAGGCGCTGGCCCCGGCGACGATCAGCTTGGGCTGGTGCTCCTTGGCCAGGCGGGCGACCTGGTCGAAGTCGAGCCGATGATCCTCCTCGCGGACGCCGTAACTGACGAAGTTGTACAGCTTGCCCGAGATGTTCAGCCGCATGCCATGCGTCAAGTGGCCGCCGTGGGCCAGATCGAGCCCCAACACGGTGTCGCCAGGCTCAATGGCCGTCATGTAGACCGCCATGTTGGCCTGCGAGCCGCTGTGCGGCTGCACGTTGGCGTGTTCGGCCCCGAACAGTTGCTTCGCCCGGTCGCGGGCCAGATCCTCCACCACGTCGACATGCTCGCAGCCGCCATAGTAGCGTCGACCGGGATAGCCTTCGGCATACTTGTTGGTCAGCACGCTGCCGACCGCCTGCATCACCGCGCCGGAGGTGTAGTTCTCGCTGGCGATCATCTCCAAGCCGGTGACCTGACGGTCCATTTCGGCGGCGATCGCCGACCAGACGTCGGGATCGCCTTGGGCAAGGAGATTTTGCTTCGTTTCCGCAGGGGTCGAGAGAGACATCGGCTGGTTACCTCAAGAGATCGGGGCCAAACCACTATGTTCCATCCGGGGCCGTAAGATGTCAATCAGGCCCGCAAACACAGCTTATTCGTCCGGCGGATTCAGCGAGGGATCGTGCGCAAGCTTATCGATGCTGTCGGCCACCTTGTTGCAGGTCTCGCGGGCTTCCTCGTGGCGGCCCAATTCCAGTAGCTTTTCGATGAGCGCCATGCCAACCCGCACGGTTTGCAGTTGGCTGCGCAGGCGGTGGCGGTCGTCGCTGGGCAGCACCGTGGGGGGCGCTTCGTCCGCGCGGCCGGATGGGGCATTTGCTTGGGTCATGCAAGACTCCTGAGGTTTCGTTGCCGCTATATGAGTGTATAAGTTGCCGCACTGAGGGTCAACTTGGCGGGCTGGTTCAACATCCCCCGCGATGCTGTTATCATGCCCGAGATCGCATCGACACTTTCGCCGCGCGTTGCATCGCGGCTGGCCACGAAACCGTTCCCGGGAGGTTTACCTCATGCTTTCCCAATTGTTGCTGCTCGCCCAGAACGCGGCCGGCGGGACCGACGCCGACAGAGTGGTTGCGGGCGTCGAGGCGGCGGCCACCGAACCGGCCACCGATACGCTCACGCACATCTACGAGTTTCTCTCTACGCAAGGCATTTCGTTCGGGCTGAATCTGCTGGCGGCGATGGCCATCTTCGTCCTCGGCCGCTGGGCCGCCATGGGACTACAAGGCGTATTGCGCCGCGCGTTCGATCGGGCCAAGATGGACGCCATGCTGGCCTCGTTCCTGTGCAACATCGCCTACATCCTGCTGTTGACGATCGTGATCCTCGCGGCGCTCGACCGGATTGGCGTGAATACCACCAGTTTCGCCGCCGTGCTGGCCGCCGCCGGTCTGGCGGTCGGCCTGGCGCTGCAAGGTTCGCTCTCGAACCTTGCCTCCGGCGTGATGATCATCTTCTTTAAGCCGTTCTCGATTGGCAACTTCATCGAGGCGGGCAGCGTGAAGGGGGTGGTCAAGGAGATCCAGATTTTTCATACCGTGCTCGACACCTTCGACAACATTCGCATTGTCATCCCCAACAGCCAGATCACCGGCGGCACGATCATCAACTACTCGGCCAATCCCACGCGGCGGATCGATCTGGTGATCGGCTGCGGCTACGACGACAATCTGTTGGAGGTGAAAAACTTCCTGCGGGAATTGGTCGATAGCGACGCGCGGATCCTCAAGGATCCTGCGCCGACCATCGCCGTCGACCAGTTGGCCGATAGCAGCGTGAACCTGGTCGTGCGCCCCTGGGTGAATTCCGCCGACTACGGTCCGACACGTTGGGACTTGATCGAAAAAATCAAACTCGGCTTCGACGAACGCGGCTTCAGCATCCCTTACCCGCAGACCGACGTGCATATCCACCAAGCCTCGGCCTAATTACATGTGAGAACTTGCCGTGAACTCGAAATCTCCCTACAGCCAACATCCTGACGAGGTCTTGATCCTGCGCGATCATCTGGCGATTGATCGCACCAAGTTGGCCAACGAGCGGACGTTGTTGGCCTACGTTCGCACGGCGCTGGGCATGATCGTCGTGGGACTGAGTTTCCTGGCGTTTACCGAACAATCCTGGATTCACGGTTTCGCCTACGCCTTCATCGCGCTCGGCTTCGCCGTGTTCTACTTTGGAATCGTTCGGTTTCGCAAATTTCATCGCGACATCCTAGCGAGGCTCCGCGCGGTGAAGCAGGCGGAGGACTGATTGCTGATTGCTGTTAGCTCCCCTTCAATCCGAAATCCTAAATCTGAAATCCTAAATCCCCACCCGGCACTGTTCGATCGCCTCGCGAACGACCGTAGCGCAGCGGCGAAACTGGGCCGCTTCCTCTTCCGACAATGCGGGCAGCACGATCCGCGTGATGCCCCCGCGGCCGAGCACCGCCGGCACCGACAGGCAGACGTCGTTGACCCCTTGGTAGTTCTCGATCCGCGTGCAAACAGGCATTGTGCGGCGGCCGTCGTCCACGATGCTTTCGAGCATCAGGCGGACCGCCATCGCGATCGCGTAGTTGGTGTGCCCTTTGCGTTGCATGATTTCGTAGCCGCTACGGACCGTCTGCTCGAACAACCGCTCGGCGGCGTCGCTGCGATCGATGCGTCGTCCGCCGCTAAGCGCCACGCTCAGCGCCGCGAACTGGGTGTCGCCATGCTCGCCCAAGATGTATGCGCGGATGTCGTCGGGGTGGATGCCCAATTCCTCGCTCAGCAACGCGCGATAACGGCCGCTGTCGAGCAGCGTGCCGGAGCCGATCACCCGTGCGGCCGGAAAGCCGGAAAACTGCAAAGCGAACCAGGTCATCACGTCGACCGGGTTGGTTACGATCAGCAGGATCGCCTCGGGACTGGCCTCGGCCAGCTTGGGGATGCACTCTTCGAACAGCCGCAAATTGCCCCGCGCCATATCGAGCCGGGTGTTGTGCCGCGATCCGAACGGCACGCTGGCGGTGACGACAATCACGTCGCTGCCGGCCGTGTCGCTCAGCGCACCAGCCGCGACGCGCACTCGATGCGGCACGAAGGCCGCGGCGTGGCTCAGGTCGATCGCCTCTCCTTCGGCGATCGCAGGGGTGCGGTTGACCAGCAGCAACTCATCGGCCAAGCCGTTGGTCACGATGGTGAAGGCGATGGTCGACCCGACTCGGCCGACGCCGTAGATGGAAATCTTCATGACGGTGGCAGTTCGCGACTTGCTGGCAAGCGAGCGGTCGGTGCGGATTTTTTACGCAAGTTGGTTGAGCCGTCTCAGGTCGGCCACCGTCCACCAGTCGATCTCGCGGTCGAATGTCTCTCCGCCGTGGGCCAATTCGCCTAAGACCGGCGAAACGCAGCGGGCTTCGAGTTCCGCGCGATTGGTGGCCGCGCTTTCGTCTGGGTCGGCGTCGCGGTGGTTGAGCACCACGCCGGCCACCGGCAGCCCGTCGCCGGCGGTGGCGGCGGTAATCAGCGTTTGCAGCGTCTGGTTGATCACGCCCAGGGTGGTCGGCGCCACGACCAGCAGCGGATAGCCGAAGTCCATCGCCAGCGTGAGGTTGTAGTCGTCTTCCGACAGCGGCGAC
>JBGTJT010000208.1:0-7042 GCA_041744995.1 Pirellulales bacterium
GCAGCATCGCCCCGCCGGCCGTGGCAACCACGAACTCCGCCGGCCCTTCGACGACTACCGTCGCCCCGTCGTTGAACCGCAACTCGACTAAGCCGCTGTGCAAATGGAGCACAGCCTGCGGCTGCAAGAACATCTCCGACCGCCACCGCGTTCCCCCCTCCGCCCAGCGAACATCCTGCAAGCCGGTGATCTGGGCGACGACTGCATCCTGGCGAGCGACCGGGGCGGCAATGTCGCCTGACTCGGGCAGATTCACCAGCGCCAGCGACAGCAGCACGATCGCAATAAACAGACCAGCGATGAGCGAGGAGGGCACGATTGGCTGGACAAGAAACGCACGCAGCCGGCTCCGGTGTGGAGCAGCTAGCTGGACGATCCACTCCGAATCGACTGACTCGCTGGCTGGCAGCCGTGGACCAGATTGCAACGTCAACCGCCGCACCGTTTCAGCCATGATCTGCTTTGAGGCGTTCTCAAACACTATCACCGCATGCAGCTCGCAGTATTGCAGGTACGCCTGACAGTCCTCGTCGTGGGCCAGCAGCAGCGATTCCAAGGCGGCCGCCGCGTCGTCGGAGGGGTCGTCGGAACAGACCTCGCTAAAATAGCGGAACAATTGCGACCGGGACGATGCACTCATGGGCGCTCTCCCCGCGCCACCTGGCTCTGAATGCAGGTAAATAATGTCTTGCGAATGCGCGCCAGAGAATTGGAAATGCTTTGGGCGCTGCGATGCAATCGCCGGGCCAGTTCACGCCCCCGGCACCCCTGTTCGTAGAACGCCTCTAGGAGTTGCCGGTCGGCGGCGGTCAACTGCTGTTTGCAATGCTGAAGCGCTTCCAGATAGTCGGTCAACCGGTCCTCGCCAGCACAACGGTGATCGCGATGCTGGGTGCGGACCAGTTTCTGCACAAGCTCATCGGAGAACTTCACCCGACTGCGCGCCCGGTCGCGATGGTACGCCAGCAACTCGTACCGCACGAATCCGTACATCCACGCCGAAAAACTTTGGGACCGGTCGAACTGATCGAACTTTTCCCAAGCCGCCAAGTTGGCCTGCTGCAAAACGTCGCGCGCGTCGTCGAAGTTGTGAACAACGGCGTACACATACCCTAGCAACTGGCTGTGGATCGGAGCCAGGCGCGAGGCGAATTCGTCGACTTGCGAGGGATCGTTCGACATCAATTAACACAAACCCTGATATGCGATACGGGTTGACGAACCATTCTCAATGTAAGGCTTTCAACTCTATAATCTCCGGACAATAACGAAAGTACATCCAAAAACGTAAAAATTTTCTGGTAATCCTTCTGCCGTAATTTCTCGCTGAAAAACAAATCGAGTTCACGGTTTGCAGCGACCTTCGCCGGCACTTATGATTCTAGTTGCCGATCGCCCGTTGACCGTCCCGCCTCCGCTCGGCAAGTCGCAATCGACCCACCTCGCAACCCTCGCTCCCTGGCAAAACAACATGCTCCGTTTGCTATTTCTGATTTCGTTGCTCGGCTTGCTTCTCGTGACCATTGCGCCAACCGCAGAGGCGGGCGTCGCCGGACGTTATATTCGCATCGAAGCGCCTCTCTCGCAACGCTTCGGACTGAATGAGATCGAAGCCATTCACAATGGCAAAAACCTACTGCGGGACGGCCGTGTGGTGCAGTTTGCCGGCGTGGGACATATGGGCCGCGATATCAATTTCCGTGACGACGCCCAACGACTGGCCGACGGCGCCGTCGACCGCAGCCAACGGGCTTTGTCGCTGCAAACGGAAACCGGCGTCAATCCTTGGGTGGAAATAGACTTAGGCGGCAGCCAAATGATCGACGCCATCAAGCTGAGCTATCCGGCCGGAGTCGGCTATGCCGATCGCGGACGGCGGTTGGTCACGTTGCTCGACGACGATCGCCGGGTTGTATTCGCGCGCGTGTTCGATGTTCGCGACGAAGATTTTCAGCAGGCGGCGCATCTGCCGCTCACCCCGGCTGAGCCGCCGATCGGTGGACGAGAAGTGCCCCAACGGGCGGCAAGCTGGCTGCCGCTGGCACACGTGCTCGACGTGGCCGACACCCGACACTTATCCGACGCCGCACGCGGGGAGACGTTCGCCCGCCGCAATGATCCGGCACAAGTTGAGACTTTCGCCGCACATTTCTTTCGATACGTCGATCTACGAAAACCCGAATTGGCCAAGGTGGCGCGGCTGGTTCGCGACGGCCAGGCCCAGGCCGCGCTCGACGCTTTTCGCGATCACTTCCTTGCCAAGATCGCCAACCAGCAAACCACTTGGGGGCATTCACTGCCGCGTAGAGCCTATGCCCAGGAGTCCCGCGATTTGATGAACGGCGTGGCGGTCACGTTCGTTAACGATCAGGCGGTGGCGCTCAACTTTACGCCAGGCCAGATACCGTGGGCGTTCGTCCCAGAGAGCACCTCCGCGGCGTCTGTTTGGCAGGCGGCGACCACCGAGAGAATTGTGGTCAACCGTCTGCCGCGGGCGTTGCTGTGGAAGTGGGCCGAAGGGGGCGGCGACGAATATCTCGCTCGTTGGGCGGCTATCAGCGATGATTGGGCGATGCACATGACGGCCGACGTTGAGCAGTCGCCGCACAACTTGCGGCAGTATTTTGTCAAAAGCCCCATGCAGGAACTCAACTGGTTTTTTGTGGAACTGGCGGCGATCGCCGAGCTGCGTCCTGAGCTGCACGACAGATTACCGTCGGCAACGCTGGCCCGAGTGCTGCTTGTCGCGCTGGAAGAGGCTGGTCCCGCCTATTGGCGGCAAGCACGGAAGTTGGTCTACAACCATACCTTCAACGGCCTGGACGCGGCGTATGAGGCCTCGCGCGTGCTGGACGATTTTTACGCCGGGCAGTATCTCGCCAACGAGGTTGGCCGGCACTTCGACCGCATGTGGACTTTCGGACTGACGCGCGACGGCTCCATGATTGAAGTCGGCGACGAAGGTCACATGTACATGCCGCTGGTCACGGGGCGGATGTACCATCGCATGAAGCAGAACCCGCCGGTCTGGCTCACCGACGCGCAGCGAGCGCGGTTTGAATCGGGCTATGCCATGCTGAGCCGGTACCCTATTCGCCACTTGGCCCCTGGCGGGTATGGGCACCGCGTTTCTCTGCATAGCGAGGCCAACCGAATTGCCGCGTTGACCACCGAGGTACGCACATTCAAACAGGGACAGGCCGTCCCCAGCTATGCCGCTGGGGAGATTTTTCAAGACGATCAGGTCCGCGCCATTCTCGATACGGTCTATGGAGAGGGCGCCGGCGACGACGCGCCCGAACTGTCGCCCGAGATTCGCAAACATTTCGCTCAGTTCTTTGCCGGGCCGTACCGGGGAGTTCCGGAGTACCGCTCGGACTGGATGCCCTACGCCGGGCTGCATTACTTGCGCGGCGGCTGGGGGGCCGACGACTGGTTCGTCCACATGCTGTGCCAACCCGGTCGCGGAGAGGCCAACGGCAGTCTTTGGAACACCGAGTTTCGCTTTCACGATTTCGGGTATCCCTTGCTGCGGGTGGGGCCAATTGAAGTCGATCGGCAAAAGCAAGACCCGCTGGGGGACGGCCTGGGGCAGTTTCCCGGTAGCAAGACGAATCGCCTGACGGCCGCCTCCGAAAAACCGCTGAACGCTCGCTGGCTCACCAGCGACTGGTTCGACTTGGCGGAATGCTATTTCGAAGGCCCGTACCGCACCCGCGTGAAGGACGCCCGCGAGCAACCGCAGCCTGCCGCCCAGGGGCGGCTAACCCGCCAGGTGTATCAAATTCGCCCCTTGCGCTTGCTGCTGGCGACCGATCGCGTGCAACTGGCGGGTGAGCCGCAACAAGTCCACGATTTCGCCATGCCCACGCTGTTTCCCACCACGCAGTTTCCCACCACGCAGTTTCCCACCGCGCTGCGTAACAGTCAGACGTCGCCAGGAGAGGTGCTGTTGGACGAATCCAACCAAACCGTGGCAACCCGCCAAGAAGGTGCGCCGGATGTGAGGCTGTGGCACGCCTCGGGCCATCCATTGAGCTACACGCGCACCAGACTGGGCGGGCCACGCGCGCCCCGTTCAACCCGCTTTCCGCCGCACCTCCAATTCGTCGAGCAGCCAGTGCTGGTCCGCTGGCGTGGAACGGGCCAAGATTGTCTGGCGACGCTCATTGCCGCGGACCAGGCAGGCGAGGCGGCAAGTGTCGATCACGTCGAGCAGATTGCCGACGACGAGCAGATCGGCTTTCAGGCGACCGCTCGTGACGATGCGAGCGTCGAGTATCGTGCCGCACGTGGACAGACCGCGAAACTATCTTTGGGGCGCCTGGAGGCGGTCGCCGAATCGCTGCTGCTGGTAACGCTGCCAAATCGCACAAGCGGAGTGGCGCTGGGTGTGCGGCAACTGCTGCTCGACGGCGAACCGGTGGAGATTCCATGTGCCGACTTCGAGTTTGAGCTAACCCCCACCGGATTCAAGGTCTTGCAGCGAGTGCTGCGGCCGATTGATCCGGTCGAGATCGCACCCGCGGCGCAGGCGTTTTCTGACTCGACGCCGATCAGCATGACCTCCGCCACGCCGGACGTCGAGATTTTTTACACGCTTGATGGTTCGGACCCCACTCGGCAGTCGCACCGGTATCAAGGTCCGTTCGAGTTGAACGCCACTGCCCACGTGCGGGCGCGAGCGTTCCGCCATGGTAGTCAGCTCCAACAGGCGCCGTTTGCCACGGCGGGCGTTCATGTCTCCGCCGTCTCGGACGCCGAGTTTATCAAGCTGCAACCGTGGCCGGCGCGGAAGTTCGACCGACAACAGCTTGCGCCGGGACTGGCCTACGACTACCTGGAAAGCAACTGGTTTCGGCTGTTCAGCCACTCCGACCGCCTGCCGGCGACTTCCAGCGGCACGACGGCGAAACTGCTCGACGTCTCGATGCGGAAGACAGACGGCCCGTTCGCCGTGCGCTATCACGGCGTGTTGCAAGTGCCAAAGACGAGCGTCTACACGTTTCACGCCCCGCAAGAATTCGTACATAACGTCGCGGCGCCGGGCTACGATCTGCGGTTGTGGATCGACGGCCGCGAGTGGGAGCTTTCGCAAATCTGGCACGGGCTGGGCGCCTGGTCGATTCCGCTGGAGGAGGGACCGCATGACTTCAAGCTGATTTTCGCCGACGCCCGGGCCACGGAAGTGGCAACCCAACGACGTGATCTATGGAGAGACTACCCGCAGCCGTGGGTGGTGTGGGCCGGCAAAACACCGGCACTCGAGATCAGTTCTCCCGTGCATCCCCGCCAGCCGATTCCGAACGCCTGGTTGTTTCACAAGGCAGCGCGGCCGCCGGCGGGACGATGAGCACCTGAAATGCCCGCGACAGCCGAGTAACACAAGTCGCTTGTCGCTGATTTAGCGAATCGCGGCCACGTCCTTCTCAGCCCGCCCCCCCTTCACTGAATCAAACTCCACCGTAAACGGCCCCTCCCCCTGCACGATCCAGCGGACGTAGACCACCGAGTGGCCGTCGATCCGCGGAATCTCCATCCGCTGCGGCTTGCGCTTCTGCTCTTTCGGCGAGGTGAAGAATGGCTCGTCGGAGTACATGCCGAGCAATACTTTCGGCTTGCCTTTCGGTAAGGCTTCGGAATTCTCGGCGAATTCCGCTACGTGGAGGGTGACCCAGTCGGGGCGGGTGATTTTGTGTTTCAGGTCGGCTCGCGAATGGGTCGGCGTGAGCTTGTTGTTGCGGACGACCGCGGTTACTTCTCGCAGCCCGTCGCCTAAGTCGCGGACTTCGACCGACTCAATCTCCACCTGCGGCAGTTCGCTGGCATGATACAGCGTGAACGCCATGTTGCGATGCAGTTCTTCCTCGATCAAGAACGCCGGCGGCTGGCGGAGCCAGTTCTTCTTCATGCCGCCGACCTCAATCTTGCCGTAGGTCGGGTGCTCCACCTCTTCCCACTCGACCGTGGCGTCGGAAAGCAGCAGGTACTTGTTGAAGCGCTGCTGGTCGTCGACCGAACCGAAGAACCCCCCCTCGCTATGCTGGCGGAAGAAGTTGAACGGCGTGAACATCTCGTTGGTGAATGTATACGCGCCGTGCATCTGGTGCAGCCAGTCGATCGAACCCCCATGCACTTCGTACAGGTCGTTGGCGATGTTCAGGTAGCGATAGCCGGGCAATATTTCGGCCCCTTGCTTGCCGAGCCGGTCGTAGACTTCGATGTCCTCCCGCTCGAAGCGGTCGCTCTTGGCGCCCGGACCGCGGAGCAGCATGCCGCCGGCGTTGTGATAACTTTGGCCGCCGATGATGTTCTTCTGCTTCATGATGAACTCGGCCACCAACCGATTTTCCATGATCGACAGCGGATAGTGGTGCGCCCCTCGCTGCACGTACCGCGGCTGCCACATCCAGGGCCAGTCGCGGTTGGGATCGTAAGAGCCGTCGCCGTCTTCGTTCACCTTGCCGTCGTCGTCGTTGTCGATTCCCTCCTCGCCCAACATCCGGTAGGTGCCCCGCTCGCCCGGTTCGACGCGAACCATCACGTTCGGGTATTTGTCGTGCGGCTTGTGCGTGCCGTTGGGATCGCGGACCCGCATCTGCGTGATGTGCCCGTCGCCGTTGAGGTCGTCCGGGCCATCCTCGTCGACCAGTCCGTCGCGATCGTCGTCGACCGGCCGCAGGCCGGTCCGCGGCGTGTGGGTGGTGTTTGGTTGGTAAAAGTGCGCGTCGCGCGCGTCGGGACTGAGCATGGGGCAGAGATAGAACGTCCGCGTGTCGAGCAGTTCGGCGATTGTCTCGCTCTGGTCGGCCATCTCTAGCAGGTACCAGGCGGTGTAGAGCACCACCTCGACCGATTGAATCTCGTTGGCGTGGATGCCGCCGTCGATCCACATCGCCGGCTTGTGGTTCGCCGGACCGGACTCGAAGTTGGTAATCGTCATCACCCATAGATCGCGCTTGCCGTATGATTTGCCGACGCTCTGCAGCTTGCAAAGCTGCGGATACGCCTCGGCCAGTTGCTTGAGCAGTTCGGTCGCCTC
>JBGTJT010000209.1:0-3732 GCA_041744995.1 Pirellulales bacterium
ATGCAGCAAGACGTGGCCGCGCCGCACACGGTCCGCACGCTCGCCCGAGCGGTGCGGTTGTCGCCGTCGCGGTTTGCCCACCTATTCCGCGAACAGATGGGCGAGTCGGTCGTGCAATGGCTGATCCGCCTGCGATTGGAGCAAGCCCGGCGGATGCTCTCGCTGACCGACGCCCGAGTGGGAGAAGTGGCCGCAGAGTTGGGGTTCTCGTCGCCGTACTACTTTTCAAGGCTGTTTCGCCGCCACACCGGAAAAAGCCCAAAACATTTTCGCCAGTCGGCAAGAAAGTAGTTGGAGCGGCGAATGCCTTGCGAAGAGGCATTGGATCCGCGAGTCAATGTAACCAAATAAGTCTGGGGAAGTACAATCTATTGTGTTGTCGGGCGGTACAAATGGGCGCCCGCGAATCGTAGGATGGGCTGCGCAAATGAAATGCGTTGCTGAGGTTTGATTACCTAATTTCTGTTTCTCGAT
This sequence comes from Pirellulales bacterium, assembly GCA_041744995.1. GTDB lineage: Bacteria > Planctomycetota > Planctomycetia > Pirellulales > UBA7805 > JBBDLY01. The sequence continues at coordinate 475 of JBGTJT010000209.1, forward strand.
GTATTTGGCTTCCGTCCGGCTTGTCCGGGCGGGGCCGACAACTGATAGCTACCAGGAAAGCACCCTTGCACTCCAGATCTCCGCTCGGGCTTGTCCCGGCGGAATCGGCGACTCGTCGTGGCGTCCGCCGGGACAAGCCCGACGGAGCGCTCATATTACCGCATCTGTGGTAGCTGCCAGTTGCAGCCCCCGCCGAGGCAAGCTCGGCGGAAGGCGAAACTCAAACCGTGGAGGAACAAAAATCCTACTCATCCGATACACGAGTTTTACTGATCTTGCGCAGCCCAGTCCCATCCTACCTATCAAGGACATTCGTCATGCACGCCTCGTCCGATTTCGCGATCCGCCGCCGTCAGTTCCTCAAGTCATCCGTCGCGGCCGCCGGCGGCATCGCTTGGGGCGTGCGGCCGAAAACGGCGATCGCGAGGGAAGGCGCCGCGCCGACCAACGAATACCGCGGCCCGAATGTGATCATCGTCCGCTTCGGCGGCGGGGTGCGGCGGCGGGAGACGATTGCGGCCGAGACAACCTACAGCCCGTACTTCCTGCATCAACTCTGCCGGCAAGGAACGCTGTTCCCCAAGATGGAGATCAGCAGCGAGCCGGGCGTGGAGACCAGCCACGGCCAAGGCACACTCAACATCCTGACCGGCATCTACGACGAGTACCAAGACGTCGAGAACAAGTTTCTGGCCTCCCGGTTCGAGGCGAAGGCGCCGACGCTGTTCGAGTATTTCCGCAAGTCGTACGACGTCGCCCCGCACCAGGCGCTGTTGATTAACGGCGAAGACCGTACCGACGAAGAGTTCTACTCCTTCTCGAATCACCATCTGTTCGGCGTCAATTATCGCTGCAGCGTGTTGAGCCTGTATCGCTTCAAGACCTATCTGCTGCGGCGACAGATCGAGACCCGCACGATCGCCGACGGCGGCAAGCCGCGCAAGCTCACCGACAAAGAACTCACGGCCAAGCGGGCGGAGCTCAAGAAGCTGGAAGACCTCGACTACCGCGAGAAGTCGCAGGATGGCCAGGGCGGGCCGATTCATGCCTTCTGGGAGAAGTGGCGCGCGCACTACGGCGAGACGGGGCTGGTCAATCCCCGTGGCGACCGGCTGCTGACCGAGTTGTCCTTGTGGGCGATGAAGGAACTGCGGCCGCGGCTGATGATGATCAACTACAACGATCCCGACTACGTCCACTGGGGCAAGCTGCACCATTACACGCGCGGCGTGTCGATCATCGACGAGGGACTGAAGCGGCTGGTGACCAGCGTGGCAGCGGACGAGTTCTATCGCGACAACACGATCCTTGCGATCGTGCCCGACTGCGGACGCGACAACAACCGCTTTGTCGACGTGCCGTGCCAGCATCACTTCAACAGTAAGAGTTCGCGCGAGATCTTCGCCTTGCTGCTGGGGCCGGGCATCGAACGGGGCCGCGTGGTCGACAAACCTGCACAGCAGATCAGCATGGCGGCCACGATCGGAAAGGCGATGGGCATGCCGACGAAGTTCGCCCAAGGCGACGTTCTGCAGGAGGTGTTCGCATGAGCACAGCCACGCCGGTGATCGAGATCGTGGACGAAGGCCCGATCCGCGAGCCGCGCACGGCGCGGCCTTCTCCGCTGGGCAGTTGGCTGTGGCGGGCCGTGATTGCGCCGCTGAAGTACTTGGTGGGCGTGCTGCTGGCGACTACCTTATTGACGAGCATTCTGGTGGTCGGCTGGACCTATCGCCTGATGCGGCGCACGACCGTGAAGCAGTGGTACAAGCAGAGCGACGCGGCCGAGCGGGGCCTGCCGTTTCGCGAGTACGCGCGGCATTACGAATCGACGGAATCGCTGGCACACTGGCCCAACTGGCTGCTTGGTCAGCATGCGTTGCGCGAGTTCCGCGGCGAGACTCTCCGCAGCGCTGGCCGCCCGGCGTGGCGGCGCGTGCTGACCGGTTGCTTCGGCTCAGTGTGGCAGAACATCCGCACCGGCGTGCCGGCCATCGCCAACACCTGGGTGCTGACGATGCCGAGTTGCCTGATCTGGATGACCTTCTGGTTCACCGGCTGGAATATCTCATTTGACAAAGTATATGAGGAAGCATTCGTCGGCTTGCTGGCGAGTCTCGCTGGCATCGGGCTGTTCATTGCCGTGATGCACTATTTGCCGATGGCGCAGGCCCGGCATGCCTCGACCGGCCAATGGCGGAGCTTCTATGACTTTCGTCTCGTTTGGAAAGTGGCCCGCAACCGCTGGATGGCCAGCGCGATGTTGGCAGCGCTGTACGCGTTACTTTCGCTGCCGATCATGTTGATGGTCTCGGCGCCGCAGTTTCTGCCGCAGATTATCGATGGCTCGCAAGGCCCGGGCAGCTATGAAGCGATGAGCGATGCCGAAGTATTGCGATTCCTGCAAGGATATTACTTCTGGTGCTGTGCTTATATCGTGCCGGCCTACGTATCGCTGCACTGGCTGGCCGCACGAAGCTATGCGGCTGGCTTGCTGACATTGGTGCGGCGGGGCGAAGTGCAGCCGGAGGAACTCGGCCCGCGCGAAGCGGATGCGATGAAGCAGCTTGGGTTGCTACTTGTCGAGGCCGAAGAGGTGAAGCCGAACACGCTCGGCCGCTTCGTCGTGAAGTCGGCCGGCTGGACGAGCAGCCGCGCGATGCGGATCGCCTGCGGCGTGGCCGTGGTCTTGCTCTGGTTCAGCTTTGCGGCCCAGATCTATGTCGGCCAGTTCCTCAACTATCGCGAGGTTTCCGGCTGGCTCAACATGCCGCTCGTTCAATTGCCGTGGTTGAAAGAGATACCCGCGGCGCTGTTTGGTGGCCGGGGCTTCTAGCCCCGGCAGATTCTTACTCGCTGGGGCTGGAAGCCCCAGCCACTTACACCGTCAACTGCTCCAAGCCAGGGTAGTCGTGGGGGTTGATTAGCGCAGTGAGTCGCAGTCCCAGATGGTAGAGTCCGCCACCCAAGGGATCTTGATGCTTCACCTCGGCCAGCGCGTACTTCATTTCGCCTTCGAGCCGAAAGGCCACGAAGACCTGCTTGGTGTGCAACGGCGCCTGCAACACGACGGCCATCCCGCTGGCGCTGACTTCCTTGGTCACGGTGGTAATCGCACGGGTGTAACTCGCATCCCGCTTTTATGCAGCTTGCCCGTAGAGCGTATTTTGTTCAGTTTGGATTCGGTGTTGGTCGAATTCCTTCCAGTCGCCGTTGAGGTAAATCGACCGTAGGTAGAGCATGGCCTGGGCGCCTTCA
>JBGTJT010000210.1:0-8886 GCA_041744995.1 Pirellulales bacterium
GCTTTGGACTAGCTTTTCCACTTCCAGCCGGATCTTGCGAAGGTCGACGTCGAGGTTTTTCAGCACATTGGCCGCCACCCCGCTGCCTTCCTTGATGAGTCCCAGCAACACGTGCTCGGTCCCGATGTATTCGTGGTTGAATCGCTGTGCCTCTTGATTGGCCAGTTGCATGACCTTGCGGGCACGGTCGGTGAAACGTTCGTACATGGTTGCCTCCAATCCCACGGCGTTAACCTGGGACGACCTACTGAATGTGCTTGCTATGATTATTGTTAGGGACTATTGCTCAAACCACCAGTCCCCTCGCATCGTCAGGCGGCTCGGTGGCCGGAAATATCTACGCCGATCTGGGACGTTTGTTCACCTGCACCATCGATCGGTGCTAGCTGATCTGTCTGCGGCTCCCGTGGTTCGTCTCTATTGGATGCCGGCGCCGCGGCGTCGGTTTCGTTTGTCGTACGGTTACGTTTCCGGGCGATGAGCCGACGCTCCGCGGCGATCTCCGCTTGCCACTTGCCAGAGCGTTCGAGTAGTTCCAGTTCGTCGAGTTGGCGCTGGGCCTCATCCAGTCGATCAGTGTGGCGGCAGATGGCGGCCAGCATCAGCAGGGCATCCACATCGCGGCGGTCGTGCTTCAGGGCCTGCCACAGCGACAGTTCGGCCTGGTACCAGTTGCCTCTCAAGTATTCAACGGTGGCGGTGGCAAGCAAATCATTTTGATCGGACTGTTTTCGGCGCACGTCTTGCCATCGGCGCCATCCATACGATCCCACCGCTGCCCCGATCCAAACGACCGCCAGCACCAGCCAGCCGTAGTTGCGCACCGGCGGGGTGAGCATTTCGGTGTAAACGAGCGTCGACAATAGTAGCAGGTTCAGCGATAAACCAGCGCCGAATGCCAGCAGAAACCCGCTGACGGCGCCCTGCCGCCACAAGGACCACAGCCCCGGCCAGCAAAAATATGCCCAATCATGTCTCTTCATCCAAACCGCTCCCTGGCGTCCAGCCAGCGCAGCCGCCGGCCGAAACGGCGGCATTGTAGCCAGCCGGCGGTGCTACGACAAGCGAAGTATCGAACATACAATGACGACACGTTGCATGTTGCATGGTGGAAGTTGCATGTTGCAAGCTGTGTACGGTACGGTCAAGCTGAAACCTGAAACCTGAAACCTGAAACCTCAAACCTCAAACCCATGCCCGACTCCACTGACCGATTTGCCGCGATGCGCATCTTTGATGCCAGCACCAATCGTGCGTTGGAGGCTGCCCGTGTGGTTGAGGATGTGGTTCGGTTTGCCCTTGATGACACACTACTGACGGAACAGTGGAAGCAACTGCGGCATGAGTTGGCCCAAGTGGCCGCCATGCTGCCGGCGGCTCGGCGGTTGGCCGCCCGAGACACGATGCACGATGTCGGCACGCGCATCTCGACCGAGTCGGAGCAGGCGAGAGCCGACGTCAATTCGCTGCTGCGGGCCAATTGCGAACGTCTCAAGCAATCGCTCCGCGGCATGGAGGAATCGGCCAAGTTGCTAGCGGGCGTTGGTTTGCTCGCCCCGGAAGCTGCTACCACGCTGGAATCGCTCCGCTATCGCAGCTACACGCTGGAGAAAGCGACGCTGCTGTCAGTCGATGCCGGCCGGCGGCTTTCCAGTACACGGCTCTACTGGCTAACTCCCGCAACCGAACCACCGGAAGCGATCGAAGCGGTGCTCCGTGCCGGCGTCGACGTCGTGCAGCTCCGCGACAAAAGGGCGACCGATCAGCAACTTATCGAGCGGGCGAAAATGTTGCGAATTGTTTCGCGGCAAACGGACACATTGTTCATCGTCAACGACCGGGCCGACGTTGCCGCGCTGTGCGACGCCGACGGCGTGCATGTGGGACAAGAGGAATTGACCGTCTCCGACGTTCGCCGCATCGTGGGCGGCGAGCGGTTGGTGGGCGTATCGACACACGACATCGAGCAAGCTCGCCAAGCGGTGCTGGAGGGGGCGAGCTATATCGGCGTCGGTCCGACGTTCCCCGGCGCCACCAAGCAGTTCGACAATTTCACAGGCTTGCCGCTTATTCGACAGGTCGCCGCCGAGATCCGGCTGCCGTGGTTCGCCATCGGCGGGATCAACGAGCAGAACGTTGCGGAGGTCCTGGCGGCCGGCGCGACGCGGATTGCCGTCAGCGGCGCGCTACAGGGTGATGCGGCCGTCGCGACGGCGCGACAGATGAAAGCCCGGCTTGACGGGTAATTGGCGGCCGTTCCGTTATCCCGCCACTTCCTCATCTACGGACGATTCGGCGAGCAGCTTTTGCACTTCCGCGGCCATTTCGTCCTCGTAGCCTGGTCGATACCCGACCCAGACCGCGCGAATTGTTCCACTAGCGTCGGCTATTACGGTGGTTGGAAAGGCAAACTCGGGGATGTATCGCGGATCGGCGGCGAGCATCTGCCGGGTGGCGAAGTCGGCGTCGAGATAGGCCGGCAGCTCATAGCCAAAGTGCTTCAGGAATCCGGCGGTCTCTTCGGCCAATTCCGGCAGGTTTTCACTCGGACCGTTCCCGCAACTTACGGCGAACATGCGGAACCGTGGATCGTCGCGGCATTGCTGAAACAGCGCGTCCATGTGGGGCAGCTCCGTTCGGCAGGGGGGACACCATGTGCCCCAGAAGTTGATAAGCACCACCTGGCCCTCGACGTCGGCCAGGTCGACGTTCGTCGCCAAATTTTCAATCGGCTGCAAACGTAGCCCCGGCAATGGCAGACCGACTGCTTGATGGCTGGTTGCTTCGCCGGGCGTTCGATCCGATTGCCTGGAAAGAAACAGCGCCGCCAAGGAAACGCCGATCAGGGCCACCATGATCAATCCGAACAGCGTCAGCACCGCACTGGTCGCGCCGCCGCGTTGCGGCACGGCATCGTCTGGAAACATGCTTTTACCTGCTCTTTCGAACTAATAGCGGCCAACGGCCAACGGCCAACGGGAAATCCGCGATTGCGGTTTCTACCTTCACGGTTCGGACGCTATACTTAAGATATGCGGCCAAGGTCGAGTCGTGGGAGCCGCCGGCATTCAGTTTGGCGTGTTCCACGGCCAAGTGCAAAACCTCCGTGGCGGAGATTGTTCGAGCACTTTGAGCCGGTTCCCAAGACTCTATCATACTATGCTCCTCTACCATACCATTCTCACCTCATCGCGATAAAACCATCCATGAAGTTATTTCCCTTGCACCTGGCGGTGCTGGCGTTCTGCCTGGGCGCGGTTGGCTGCGAAACTCGCACAGACACCGAAGTACCGGTCGACATTACCTTCACCCCGGACGATCGGCTGCTGCAAGCCATCAATCAAGGCGACGTAGAAGCGGCGACGCGTGAACTGCAGGACGGAGCGGACCCCAATTTCGTCCAGAAGTTGTCCGACGCCGAGAACGACGAGTTTTGCCTACTGCAAAGGGTGGCCACTCGTGGCGATGTGGAAATGGCCCGCATCTTGATCGCCCACGAGGCGGACGTGAACCAGGTTGCCGGCGGGACCACGCCGCTGCATGTGGCGATCATCATGCTCAAGATCCCCTCGGGCGAAATCGATCGGAGCCGGCGAGTCGAATTGATTGAGCTTTTAATTGAGAATGGCGCCGACGTCAACGCACCCAACCGGCTCGGCCGCACACCACTGGACATGGTCGACGGCGACGCCGAAGTCGCCAGTCTGCTCAAGGCCCGCGGCGGACAATCGACCGCGGAAATGCAGGATCGCGAACTGGAGAATATCGAGCGGCAGGGGGGCGGCCTGATCGGCTTGATTCCCGACAGTGTCGAAGATCTCAAACGGCGCGAGGAGCAGCGCCAACGGAGAAACGGAGACGAGCCGTCCGACGACGACCCAGTCGACCCGCTGCTCGACGCCGATGAAGAAGTTCAACTGCCGGAATAGCCCCTCTCGGCCGGGAGCCATGGATGTCGCTCGAAGTCGAACAAAAATTCCGCGTAGCCGATCTCGCCGCCGTGTTGTCTAAGCTGTCCGCTCATTCGATTGAACTGGGTGTAGGCCGAAGTCAGCGGGACGAGTACTTTGCGCATCCGGCTAAAGATTTCGCCCGCACGGACGAAGCGCTGCGGATTCGCTCGTGCGACGAGGCGAATCGTGTCACTTACAAAGGGCCGAAACAAAGGGTCAAGACCAAGACCCGCCGCGAGATCGAGGTTGCCATCGCCTCCGGTGAGGCGGGTCGCGGGGAGTTTCGCGACTTGCTGCTGGCGTTGGGATTTCAGCCGGTACGCATGGTAGAAAAGCTGCGCCGCACAGGGCGCCTGCGGTGGCAGGGCATGGATGTCGAGGTCGCCGTCGACCATGTGGTCGGCCTGGGAGATTTCGTCGAACTGGAAGTCGTTTCCGAAAACGACGCCTTGGCGGCGGCGGAACAGGCGGTGCTCACGCTGGCGGAGGCGCTTGAACTTTTTGACGTCGAACGGCGTAGTTATCTACAAATGGTGCTAGCCAACAATACTTAGCGCCCATCAGCACTCGCGAGCAGATCGCTTCACTCGGGGTGCCGCTTCCCTATAATCTCTGCATGAATCTCTCCACGGAAACTGCTCCAGTCCAAGACGCCGCAAGTATACCGCCCCACGATGGGGCGCTCGCGACCGAAGCCGACGTCTTCGACAAACGCCATCCCTACGGCACCAAGCAGGTCCAGCGGCGTAATTTTCTCGCGCTGACGGCTTACCAGGTTCTGCTGCGAATCGGTTGGATTTTCAAGACCGAGAGCATCATCATGCCGGCGTTTCTCGACATCATCGCGGGGGCCGGCTGGATCCGCGGCTGCCTGCCGGCGATGAATCGCTTTGGCCAAAGTGTGCCGCCGGTGCTGTTCTCCGAGCGATTGCGGTCCATGCCTCGCAAGAAGTGGGCGCTGGTGCTGTTCCAACTGCTGATGGCCGCCACCTTTCTCGTGATGGCCGCGGTGTGGTTTTTGGCTGGCGGCATCCCGCAGCCGTGGATGCCGGCGGCCTTCCTGCTGCTGTACGGACTGTTTTTCTCCTATACCGGATTGGCGCAACTCGCGGGCGGAACGCTGCAAGGCAAACTTGTGCGACCCAACCGCCGGGGGCGTCTGTTGTTGGTTTCCACCACGATTGGATCGGTCTTGTCGATCGCCGCCGCTTGGTGGCTGCTGGGCGGCTGGCTGGCCCAGCCCCAGAGTGGCTTTACCTTGATCTTCGCCTTCACTGGTGGCTTCTTCTTGCTGGCGGCGGTCGCCTCGTTGGCATTGCGGGAATTTGCCGATGGCGACGATCCCGACCGCAAACCGAGCCGCGGACGCTTCAGCGACGCCTGGGAAGTGCTCTGTATCGACGCCAACTTTCGCCGTCTGGCCGTGGTCGCCATGCTGTTTGGAGTGGTACTGATGCTGTTTCCCCACTATCAGGCGCTCGCACGAGAGCGATTGGGCAACTCGCTCAATCACCTGATGATCTGGGTGATTGTCCAGAACGCCGGCGTGGGGGTGTTCAGCATCTTCGTCGGCCCGTTGGCGGATCGCCGCGGCAACCGGCTGATTCTCCACCTGGCCCTATTCGTCAATGCCATGGCGCCGTTGCTGGCGCTGTATCTCTCGCGGCAGGGCGCTTTCGGCGATCGCTGGTTTTGGCTGGTTTTCGGGATGCTCGGCATGACCCCGGTTACGTTCAAGGTGCTGCTGAATTACACACTGGAGATTAGCAAGACGGCGGATCACCCCAAGTACCTCAGCACGTTGAGTCTCTGCCTGGCGCTGCCGCCGATGCTGTCGCCGCTGGCCGGCTGGCTGGTCGACGCCGCGGGCTTCGAGGTGGTGCTGGGAGGCGGCGCCCTGCTGATTCTCACCGGAGCGCTGCTCTCCTTCACACTGGAAGAGCCTCGCCACACGCTCCGCGGCGCGGAAGCGTTGAGTGAGCTGGAGAATTAGCCACGTGGGGGACGCTGCTAGCGACCCAACGAGACAGGCAAATTGCACTTTGGTGTCGACTGCGATTCTGAGATACTAAGCGGCGTTTGATCCACATCCGTGTTGCCGTGTCCATACCGAGCTAAGGCGCGAAATCGCCTTCCTGTCAAGCGAAGTCCAACCATGAAGATCTTTTTCTCCGCGGGCGAACCAAGCGGCGACCTGCATGGGGCCAACCTGATTCGCGAACTGCGCCGACGCTGTCCCGACCTCGAGCCGGTCGGCTACGGCGGGCCGAAAATGCAGGCGGCCGGCTGCCAACTGCACGAGGATCTTACCAAGCTGGCCGTGATGTGGCTGTTGCGGGTGATCGTCAATCTCGACAAGTTTTGGAATCTGGCCAGCCGCGCCGACCGCTATTTTCGACATCACAAGCCGGACGCCGTTGTGCTGATCGACTACCCCGGCTTCAACTGGTGGATCGCCCGGCGGGCCAAGGCGCACGGCATCCCGGTGTTTTACTTCGCGCCGCCGCAGGTCTGGGCATGGGCCACTTGGCGGGTGCGCAAGATGCGGCGGTTCGTCGACCACGTACTATGCAGCATGCCGTTCGAGGCCGACTGGTACGCCGAGCGGGGCTGCAATGCGCAATTTATCGGACATCCCTATTTCGACGAAGTGGCGCAGCAACAACTCGACCAGCAGTTCATCGCCCGGCAACAGGCAAAGCCCGGTAGGCTCGTGGTCATCTTGCCTGGCTCGCGTACGCAAGAGGTCGAACACAATCTACACTGGTTCCTGAAAGCGGCCGAGAAGATTCATGCGGCCGAACCGGCCACCCGGTTCGCAATCGCCAGCTTCAAACCGCATCAGGCCGAGTACGCGCAGCGCCTGATCGCCGACAGCAAGCTGCCGATTGAGGTGCATGTGGGCCGCACGGGCGAACTGATCCATGCGGCCGAGTGCTGTCTGGCCGTCTCAGGCAGCGTGTCACTCGAGTTGCTCTACCATGCCAAGCCGACGGTGATTCACTATCGCGTCAGTAAGCTCGGGGACGCATTGCAAAAGAGATTCCGCCGCGTGAAGTATATTACGCTGGTCAACCTGCTCAACAGCCAGGACATCTTCCCTCGGCAGATAGCTCCCTACCGCGATGGTGATCCGGAGCACGCCGGGGTGCTGTTCCCCGAATACCTGACGTCCGGCGACGCGACCGAAGAGGTCGCCCGCCATGCGCTGCATTGGCTGCAAGACGACGCGGCCCGCAGGGAACGGGTGCGAGAACTTCGCGAATTGCGCGACCGCATTGCGCACGGCGGCGCCACGAAGACCGCGGCCGACACGATCGTGCAGGTACTGGCCGCTCGGCAACCCCGGCCGATTCGCACGCATTATATCCCGCACGCGGCGTGATTGGATTCCATCGCGCTCGGCTCCATCCGGCGACCCCCAACCGCCGCCGCCCGGCGTTTCGATGCGGAGTAGGTCGCCCGCTTCGCACTGGAATTGCGCCGATGCTTCGAGCGTCTCGGACCGGCCGTCGCGTCGGAGCACTTGGTTGAGACCGGCGGTGCCAGACTCGCCTCCCTCCATTCCATACGGCCGGCACGTTCCCCGCCGCTGCGTCAGCAAGGCCACTTGCAACGGTTGCAGGAACTCGATCTCGCGAATGATGCCGTCGCCGCCGCGGCGCCGGCCTTGACCACCGGAGCCGGTACGAATCGCAAACTTTCGCAGACGAACCGGATAGCGCGACTCCAGCACTTCGGGATCGGTCAGCCGCGTATTGGTCATGTGCGTATGCACCGCGTCGGCGCCCGCTGCGTCCGCCGTCGCCCCGGCGCCGCCGCCGATCGTCTCGTAGTACCCGAAGCGATCGTTGCCAAAAATCAGGTTGTTCATCGTCCCTTGGCTGGCCGCCGCCAAACGCAGCGCGCCGAGCAGGCAGTCGACCACCCGTTGCGAGGTCTCGACATTGCCGCCCACCACGGCCGGGCACTCTTCCGCCTTCATCTCGCCGGGGCTGGAAGCCCCGGCCACTGGATTAAGCAGACATTGGGGCAACACAATTTCCACTGGCGCCAGCACACCTTCGTTCAGCGGAATCTCTTCCTGCAACAGGCATCGCAGGCAATAGAGCACCGCCGAGGAGACAATCGCGCGGTTGGCGTTGAAGTTGCCCGCGGAGACTGGGCCGGTTCCGGTAAAGTCAACGGTGGCTCGGTCGCCGTCGACTGTAATCTTGACGCAGATCGGCGTGCCGTCGTCCAAGCAGTCCTCGAAAGCATGTTCGCCGTCGGCCAGTCGCGCGAGCGCCTGCCGCGTCTTGCGTTCGGCGGCGTCTTGAATGTGCCGCATGTACGCTTGGACCACCGGCAGGGAGAACTTCTCGATCAACCGCAGCAGGTCGGTCGCCCCTTGTCGATTGGCCGCGACCCCGGCGGCGACGTCGGCCAGATTCTCCTCCACGCAGCGGGTAGGGTAGGGGGGCGCCAACAGCAACGCGCGCAGTTGCGCCTCGCGCGACACGCCGGCGGCGACCAGGCGGAAATTGCTGATAAGCACGCCTTCCTCGGCCAGATTGCGAGAGAAGGGGGGCATCGAGCCAGGCGTCACGCCGCCAATCTCGGCATGGTGCGCGCGGCTTGCCGCAAAAAACAACAGTTGACCTTCGTCACTGTAGACGGGGGTCACGACGGTCACGTCTGGCAGGTGCGACCCGCCGCGATACGGATCGTTCGTCACGACGACGTCGCCGGGCCCGAGCGTCGGGTTGTCGGCGATCACCGCGCGGACCGTCTCGCCCATCGCGCCGAGATGCACGGGAATGTGCGGCGCGTTGACGACCAGGTCGCCCGCGGCAGTGAACAGGGCGCAACTGAAATCGAGCCGCTCCTTCACGTTCACGCTGCTGGACGTGTTCCGCAGAGTGATGCCCATCTGCTCCGCACAGCCGGCGAA
>JBGTJT010000211.1:0-6711 GCA_041744995.1 Pirellulales bacterium
TCGGGAGCGCAGGTGGCGGCCTGAAAGCGGCCGGTCGATAGATCGATCCAGGCCAGGCCGAACGTCTCGCCCGGCACGATCGCGGCCAGGTAGTTCGGCTGGCGCGGATCGAGCAAGGCGTCGTCGGTGAGCGTGCCGGGCGTGACGACGCGGGTGACCTCGCGGCGAACCAGACCCTTGGCCTGCTTGGGATCCTCCACCTGGTCGCAGATGGCAACCCGCCGACCGAGCTTGATCAGCTTGGCGAGATAACCTTCCAGTTGGTGGTAGGGAAAGCCGGCCATGGGGACCGGGTTTTCGCCTTTGTCGCGACTGGTCAGCGTAATGCCGAGCAGCTTGGAGGCGGTCTTGGCGTCGTCGTGGAATAGTTCGTAGAAGTCCCCCATCCGAAACAGCAGCAGCGCATCGGGACAGGCGGCCTTGGCCTCTTCGTATTGTTGCATCATCGGCGAAGCAGTCATGCCAACATGCTAGCCGAACGGCGAGATGGATTGAAGATAGGGGCTAGGAGATGAACTCTTCCGCCTCTTCCTGCGAGTGCAGATTCAGTTCGCCGGCGTCTTCCAGGCGGCGGACGATGTCGACGATTTGCTGCTGCGTTTGCTCAACGCTCGAAAGCCGCACCGGGCCGAGGTATTCCATCTCCTCGTTGAGCAGGTCGGCCGCCCGCTTGGACATGTTGCCGAGAATCTTCTGCTTCAGTTCCTCGCTGGCCCCCTTCAGCGCCATGGCCCATTGATTGCTTTCGACGTTCTTGAGCACGGTTTGGATGTCCTTGTCGGCGAACTTGCAAATGTCCTCGAACACGAACATCAGGCGGCGGATCTCCTCGACCAGATCGGGATCTTCCTGGGCGAGATTCTCCAGCAGCACCTTCTCGGTGCCGCGATCGGTGACGTTGAGAATCTCGGCCACGCACGGCACGCCGCCGGCGTTCTCAAACGATTGGCTCATCACGCTGGCCATGCGAATCTCCAGCCCCTTTTCCACTTCGTGGATGATCTCCGGGTTGGTTTGTCCCATGGTCGCGACGCGGTGGATCACCGAAAGCTGCCGCTCCGTCGGCAGGCCGGCCAGAATCTCGGCCCCCTTGGCCGGCGAAAGATGCGACAGCACCAAGGCGATGGTCTGCGGATGTTCGTCGATGATGAAGGTCATCAGGTTCTGGGTATCGACGTTCTTGAGAAACCCGAACGGCAACGCCTCGATCTGCTGCCGCACGTTGTCCAAGGTGCCGGTGGCGTTCTTGCCCAGCGCCTTCTCGACCAGCGAGCGGGCGACGTCGATGCCACCCGTCTCCCCCATGCTGTTGGGGTTCGATTCGGCAAACTCCTGGGCGACCGCTTCCTTCTCGGTGCCATTGACGCGCCCCAGCTTGGCGATCTCAATGGAAACCGCCTCGACCTGCCGCGAGTCGAGCATGCACAACACCTGCGCCGCCTCGTCCTGGGGCAAGCTCATCAACAAAATCGCGGCTTTGCGAACGTCCGACATCGAAGCTTCCTGGCGATTGAGGGGCGACGAAAGTGAAGACCGTCGTCCAACAAGATCGACCATGCGCCGAGGTAAACTTTAACGATTCTGCGGACTGGGGGACCCGAAGCCGCGAATCGATGGCAGCTTCGCCAGACGAATGGTCCACTCAAGTGCCATTTTGAACAGGAGGAAACGGAGGGAACGGAGAAAAGTGATTCTCTGTTGTCTCCTATCCACTCCGTTCACTCCCAATTGGCTCCCGGCCGCTTTCCAAGATATGAAGAAATAAATCAACGACCAACGACCAACGACTATTAGATTCTGGATTGACTTCAACCTTAAACTGCTTGATACAACGCTTCGAACAGACTGAGCAAAATCAAAGAAATGTGCGCCCGCCAATTTCGGGCCAGCTCAGGCATTGATTAACTTCAGGAAACAAAGGGTACAGAGACAACAGAGACTCCCGTTCTCCGTTTTCTCTGTTGCCTTCTGTTCAAACAACCCCTGGAGTTGGCTTGCAACGATGCAAAGCAAATGCGGAAGTTGTTCTTGAGTCACCCCTAAGCGTTCGACAGCGGTTCAGGACACTTCGCAGATCGCCCAATGGCCGTTGTTTTCGTCGACCGCCAGGCGGAGCTTCTCGGGCCGAGTGCCGGTTCGTTGTTCCAAGGCCTCCAGCAGTCGCAGGCCGAAGTAGTGCGCGATCAACTCCGCCGTGGTGTTTGCCACTGGCAGGATCACACAGTCCTCGCGGGGAAAACTCCAGCGCCGGTCTTCGAACCGCGCCTCGACCTCCCGGTCGCCGACGGTCACCTGGATGGCGGGGTGGTGCTCTGGCAGCAACATGCGATGGTCCAGCTCGTCGACCAGCTTCTTCATCTCGTCGCGCAGCGCAATGAAGTCGATCACATAATGATTTTCATCGAGCGGGCCGTACACCTCGGCCCACACGCGCCAGTTGTGCCCGTGCAGGCGCTCACAGATGTTGCCATCAAAAGTAATGAAATGCGCAGCGCTGAAGACGAGATAGTCCTTGTCGACGCGAACATGATACTGAGCGGGCATGGGTGGTCCTGGGCGACGAAGAATGGGACTCAGATGCGCAAATAGCAACCTGCCAATTAACGCCAGTAACTACGAACTCATAATCTTAGTCTGAATCTTACTCATAATAATTCGCGATTGTCGTGGCAGGAACAATAGTTGGGTAAGCCCGAATACTCATTAGGCCACGATTTTACGCACCCCAGGCCAACCCTAAGTGGTGCAGCTTGGTCAGCGTGGATCGCTCGACATGCGGCAAGAGCCGTATGAGCGAATAGTTCACGCACGGATCTGTGCTGGGGCCACCGGCAACGGCGGTCCCTACCGCATCGGCAACGACTCGGCTACTCGCCCAGCCGATCCTTGCGGTTGCCGTTGGCGCGATGCACTTCGGGATCGACGCTGTACGAGATGGACTGCACGGAACCATCGCAGAATACAAAGTTGCAGCCGTTGGCGTGGGCGCTGCCGAATCGCAACGGATCGGAGTATCCCATACGATCGTGCAGCGGCGGATGTTCGATCGTCGCATAGCGGTGCATGTCGACGCAGAATCCGTTGTACATGCTTTCGTTGTCTCCGGCATCCTCGCCGTTGGTATAGCTGGCGGGATTGATATATTTCTCGCCCACGAGATACGTTTGGCTGGCGCCGTCTCGGACCGCCGCGATCGGAACCAGGCTTCTGAGGTGGCTGACGCCGGTGGTGAGCGACATGTCGGCCCAGGCGTAATCGGCGCGATCGCCGTCCGTCAGATCGATCGGTCCCTCGAACGCCACCACGCGCGTATCGCCGGTGTTGATGGCGTAGTCCGAACGCGCCACGGCGTGGACGGTCGCGGTTTCTCGGGGATTTTTCAGATGGGGCATCACATCCACCGTCGGCCAGGCGGCGGGATGGCGGCGCGTGGGGCAGTTCATGATCGAGATCGGCGTCCGCAGGCGCTCCGCACTGGCGAGGCGCCGATCGGGATCGACCAGGCCCTGGCCGAGCTTGTGCAACGCCTCGGCCTCGATGAACGGCAGAACGTCGTAAATCCAACCGCCGGGCTGTGACAGTCCAAAGCCTCGTTCGGGCAAGCCCACCCAGGCATGGCCCCAACCGCCGCTGGGAAAATGGCCGTGAATCTCGTGATGCGCCAGCGAAGCCAGCCCGAGTTGCTTGAGATTATTGCTACAGCCGAGCCTTCGGGCCGACTCTCGCACGTTCTGTACAGCCGGCAGCAGTAGCGACACGAGAATGCCGATCACGGCGATCACGACCAGCAACTCGACAAGCGTCATGCCGCGACTTCGCACTGCCCGTGCCAGGCAGGACGGTGCGGCTCGCGGCAGCAAGCGCGTCAGCAAGCGCGGCAATGGTGCGTTGGTTGACACGAGCGACCCGGGAATCGAGGCAAGGGACCGAAACCGTCGTCTACAAGGCTTCATCATCATGAGCGACCGGCGATCATGCCGCCAGCATACTGGATAAAGGGTATCAGGACAAATTCAAGATTGTTGCAAAAACCACCCACTTTGGGCATTCATGGCGGCTGCTCCGGCGAATTCTTTATGGATTCGAGCTTGAGAGGCTGGGTTGATTTCGTACACTAGGATAGTTCCGCACTACCCGCGCATTCGCCGATCGAGCCGTTCCGTGAGAACTCAAGTCGCTTTCATTTTGATTTTCACATGGTTGAGTTTTCCGTGCGTCGCGACAGCCGGTACACTAACGGTCGTCGGCGATATGGACGTTACCTGGAATGGCGGGCCTTCGCCGACAGTAACTCTCGGGCTCAAAAACGATACCGCACTCGATGATTGGGTAATGACGTTCCAACTTGAGCTGCAAATAGTCGCGGGCCCGTCGGCAACGGGCCAGTTGTTGTTTGACTCGGCCTGGACGCCATCCACAGGCTACCTATTTGGTGGTGGCGGACTTCAACCGAATCCAGCGTACAACGGCCCGCCCACATCGATAATTGAGAATTTTTTCGACATCGATTTCAATTTCGGTACACTGCTGGCTGCCGGCGACTCGGCAAACCTCATTCAATTCGATTTTGACGACTCCCTTTCTCCACAAGGAGAGTTTTTCATAACACTAGGACCGTTCAACGGCGACTTCGCATCTTACTATTCCTCCGTAACATCAGGAGGAGACGCGACCAGCTTCGCGAATGTTGGGACAAGTAACGGTCACATCATTGTTGCCAACGTCATTTTGGGCGCGCAGCAAGCGCAACCGGTCCCCGAACCACACGCTGCGCTGGCGGCGATAATCGGAGCGGCATTGTATTGGATCCGTCGACGAGGGGCCGGCTTCTCGCAATCATTTTCATGATCCACTGACTATTAGATCGAAAACCGGCTTCTCAAGCGGACATGCAATCGGCTAATTTTTTCAGGAACGACCAAGACATGATCGACCACTGCCACCAATCGCCGGCCACGGGAGAATTCGAAACCTTGATGCGCGAGTTTGCCGCGGGGTCGGAGGAGGCCGCCTGGCAGATCGTGGAGATATACGGCCCTTACGTGTTTCGATCGGTGCGTCGCGCATTAAGCCCCAAGCTTCGCAATCAGTTCGATTCGGTCGACTTCGTGCAAGCGGTATGGGCCAGCCTGATCGCATCGCGAGAAAAGCTCCGCCATGTGGAACAGCCGCAAGAATTGATTGCCATCTTATCTGCGATCGGGCGCAACAAGGTGATCGACGTCGTCCGCCGTGCCAGGACGAAAAAGTACAACATCCATCGTGAGGTCTCGGTCGATCAGGACGGCGCTCCCATTGTCGATTCAGCCCCGTCGCGCGATCCGACTCCCAGCGACGTCGCCATGGCGCGTGAACGGTGGGAAGGCATGATGCGCGACCAGCCGTCGCATTACCGCTCGATTGTCGTGCTGCGAATGCACGGCAACACCCATCAAGATATCGCCAATCAGCTCAACGTGAGCGACCGCACGGTTCGCCGAGTCTTGAACCGACTGCTTGCCGAGAATGCGTAATGGCCAGACATTCGCTCACTTCACCGAGGAACGCAGCGCCGGCCGTCGAGCACGGCAGCCTGTATGCTTCGGCGGAGGAACTGGTCGCCGAGACGATCGACGTCTGGCGGGCCGGTGGCGAAGCGGACGTCGCCGCGTTTCTGGAGGAACACCCCGAACTGACTCTGCGAAAGTCGCTGGTCCTCGACCTGGCCTACGAGGAATATTGCCAGCGGGTCGAACGAACCGACGATCAGGCGATTCGACGATTCCTCGATCGCTATCCGGATATCAAGAGTTCGCTCCGCCGACAGATCGAAGTCCATCAATTCTTTTCCGCGAACCCCATGCTGTTGGGCGCCGAGCCAAAGCGGTGGCCGGCGGTGGGCGAGGAGATTCTCGACTTCGCCGTCGTGCAGGAACTCGGCAGCGGCGCGTTTTCTCGTGTTTATCTCTGCCGGCAGCTTGGCGTCGGACAGCGTCAGGTGGTGGTCAAGTTTGCCGCGGGCGGCGCGTTCGAGGCCGACTTGATGGGCAAGCTGTCCCATCGACACATCATGCCGATCCTCTCCGTCGGGCACGACCACGAACTCGGCCTGAGCGCTATCTGCATGCCGTTTCAGGGCCGCAGCACGCTCTGCGACGTGATCGACGAGGCGTTTTCCACAGGTAAACCGGCCACGACGGCCGCTGCAATGCTCGTCGCCGGCCGCCGACGGTGCGAGCCTCGCGACCGTTACGCCGACGCCGACGGTCGCGGCGTTGTCTCGGCGCGAGCGCCTTACGTCGAGGGCGTGATACGCATCGCCGTCGCGCTGGCCGACGCCTTGACGCACGCCCACGCCGCGGGCATCGTTCACGGAGATCTCAAGCCATCGAACGTGTTGTTCACGCCCGGCGGCGAGCCGCTGCTGATGGACTTCAATCTCGCGACCGAAGCGTCCAGCTTCGGCGCGCTGGGCGGCGGCACGCTTCCGTATATGGCGCCCGAACAGCTTCAGGCGATGCTGCACGGCGATCCTCTTGATCCGTCGTCGATTGAGGCCAAATCCGACGTTTATTCCTTCGGCGTGCTGCTCTACGAACTGCTCACCGGCGAACTCCCCTACCCTACCGATCTTGCCCGGCGGGACGCGCCGGACATCGCGGCCGATCTGCTGCGGCAACAACAGCGGGGCGCGGCGTCGCTCGTGAGTCGGCCCCACGTAGGGCGGGAGCT
>JBGTJT010000212.1:0-7232 GCA_041744995.1 Pirellulales bacterium
GCACCGACGTCGAACTGCTCGCGCAACACGCGGCTGGGAGGCGGCCGATGCGGTTGGACGCCGGCGAGGCGGTGCGATTGGCTCGGGTCGACGGCCAGGTGCAAATGGAGCCGTCGCGGGCCTCGAAAGTCGCGTTTACGCGCCGTCTGGGCGGAACCGTCGCCGAGGGGCCGTTGGCTATCGGCGTCGACTTTCAACGTGGCGAGGAGCCGAACCGGGGCGTCGACATCGGGCCGCGGCAACTGGCCGGGCTGGTCCCGCAGATTCACTGGAACATCGGCCAGATCAACACCCGCCCCTTGGGAACCGAGTCGCATCCGGTGATCGACAGCCGCGGCCAACCGGTGGCCGGCCTGCACGTCGACTGGAATTCCGAGTGGCGCGGTGCGATCGGAAACACCGACGGATCATTCTCCGGCCGCGTTCTGGGTGACTTTATAACCTCGAATCGAGACCCAGAAAACCCGGACGAGGTACTACGGGTGACGGTCACGGGACTGCCGGCGGAGTACCGCCGCGGCGGTTACACGCTGATCTGCTACCGGCATGCAGCGAACGAAGGCAAGTTCGATGCGGAGAATACGATTCGCCTCGATTACGACGCCGACGGCACAATCGACGACGAGGCGACGCTCCCTTCGACCGCCAATCGAACGTTTCGCCTCAGCGGCCGTCCGAAGCACGATTTCGAGGGCTTCCACGCCCGGTTTGAGATTCCCGAAGAGGTGGAGCAGTTCGACATTATTGTCGACGCGCCAACAAGTAAGTTGGCGACGTTGAGTGGGTTGCAGATTGTGGCATTCGGGGAGTCGTCAAAACAGCAGGCAGCGCAGGAATAGTAAACGCAACCAAAGCGGTCGAGTTGTCGCTCGGGTACTCACAAAAATTCCTTCATTCTCAGGAGACTCGTTGTCATGAAACTCATTATGACCCGCGGAATACCACTCGTCATAGCAGTTGCAATGGTTGTTGTTACGAATCAATCGTTGGCTGCCGTCATTACCAATTTAGGGACGGCCAATCCGAGCGGCGGCCTGATCGAACAGTTTCAAGGAGGAGGAACCGCGCGAGCGCAACGTTCCAGTTCAACGGATAACGTCCATCGAATCTTCGGCCAAACGTTCTTCGCCCCGCAGTTGATGACGTTTGAATCGTTGGCTTTGAAAGCAACCAACGGGCGGGACTTCACTGGGGAAAGTGCCAACCTGGAGATTAAGGTGTTTGATATGATTGCCGCCACGGCGACGGATGACAATGGATTGCCCGACAGCGACAATGTACTATTGGGCGCCTTCAGTTACGATGCCAGCAGCTTGTCCTACGGCGGCGGCGAATGGTTGCAATTTGGCTTCGATACGCCCCTGCTACTGGAGCCGGGCGGTTTGTATGGATTCCTGGTATTCTGGAGTGGCGCGACCACCGTGAGCAACCCATTCTTTGACGTGGCCCACTCTCAAGTGAATGGCAACCAGATTCCTGGGACCATGCGCTGGATAAGTACCACTATCCACCCCGCCGGATACAACGCCGCCAATTGGAACGGTGCGAATCCCTGGTCCGGAATTCAAACTGCCAACAACACGACCGACGCGGATTTAACCTTCGTGGTGTTTGGGCAAGTGGTTCCCGAGCCGCATACTTATTGGCTGGCCGTTTGTGGAGGCTTGCTAGTCTTATTTACTGTCCGCCGCCGATTTGTCTTCAAGAGGCGTGAGTAGATGTTGCATCGTGATTCTGCGAAAATGCTCGACAGCAGACGAACCAGGTTGCTGAGAGGTTCGAGAGCTTTTACGCTCGTCGAACTGCTGGTGGTAATCACCATCATCGGCATCCTGATCGCCTTGCTATTGCCGGCGGTGCAGAGTGCCCGGGAGGCCGCCCGGCGGGTTTCTTGCTCCAACAAGCTCAAGCAGCTTGGCCTAGCGGTGCTCAATTACGAGTTCGCCCACGGCATCATTCCGCCCAGCTACGACGGCAGCAGCGCCACTCGCTACGGTCCCAATCCCAGCGAGATCGAAAGCGGCCACGGCTGGATATTGGCCAGCTTGCCGTTTGTCGAACAAGAGAATCTGTTTCAGCAATTCGACCTGACCGGCAACAACGCCTTGAAAAAGGCGGCGAATCGCGAGCTGGTTCAGGTGCAGCTCGATATCCTGCAATGTCCCAGCGACGGCGACGCGCGCGAACTGCTGACCGAGCAGTGGCAATGGAAGAACATTCCGGTGGCCACCACCAGCTACAAGGGCAACGGCGGTGACCACATGTTCGGCTCCACCAGCAGTTTCGGCGGCAGCCCCTATGCCAACGACGCCCAGGTGCCGTGCAACGGCCTGTTCTGGCGGAACAGCTACCAATGGCCCGACCGCTTTGCCAGCACCCGCGACGGCACCAGCAACACCATGCTGATCGGCGAGGACCTCCCCCGCTACAATTGGCACAGCATGTGGAGCTACTCCAACGGCGACACCAGCGGCACCTACGCGCCGCTGAACTACAAGCCCAACCCGCCCGATCCGAATACCTGGTGGGAGATGCGCGGCTTCCGCAGCGATCATCCGGGCGGCGCGAACTTCTGTTTCGCCGACGGCAGCGTACGGTATATTAACGACGGCATCGCCATGGACCTGTATCGGGCGCTGTCGACACGCAATGGCGGCGAAGTGGTGACGTTGCCGTAGTTGGATTTCGGATTTCAGATTTCAGATTTTAGACTGTTGATCGCAATGAATCGATTTTTCTCTACGTTGCACTGCCTGGCACTCTGTTGTGTGCTGCTCTCTGGTTGCGGCTCGGGGCTGGTCGATGTAAGGGGGCGCGTTACGCTCGACGGCCAGCCGCTAGCGGATGCAACGGTGGTGTTCACCGGTGACGGACAGCCCATGGCGACCGGGCAGACCGACGCCCAGGGACGGTATCGACTGCGCACCGGCGACCAGCCGGGCATTGCAGCAGGGACGTACCGCGTGACGGTCTCGGCCTATCGCACCCTGCCGGCCGCGGATGGTTCGGACGAGCCGATCCCGGAGCTACGCACGCCGGCGCGTTACAACAACGCGGCTACCTCCGGCTTGACGGCCGAGGTCGGCTCGGGGCAAGATGAGTTCAACTTTGAGCTGGGGGGAGAGGCGGGAGAGGCTTGAGGCTTGAGGCTGGAGGTTTGGGCCCTCAAACCTCAAACCTCAAACCTGAAACCTGAAATCTGAAATCTGAAATCTGAAATCTGAAACCTGCCCCCTCCACCCCCATGCCCGATTCGCCTGCCATTCGACTCGACGACTTTCTCAAACTGGCCGGCGCCGCGGCCACCGGTGGGCAGGCGAAACTGTTGATTCAAGCGGGCGAGGTGACGGTCAACGGCGAGGTCGAAACCCGCCGTCGCCACAAGCTAACGCCCGGCGACGTCGTTTCGCTCGACGGGGAAGAGTGGGAAGTGGAACTGGAGTAGCCGCCGTATTGTGACTACTCAACATGCTGCCCCCCGGCCAATCGGCTGTTACGATACGGTTGGCGCCTGTGGTTGCCGCTTGAATCGGCGTCGTAACCGGCGTATTCTAAAGAGTTACCGCGCGACGCGGCGTTTGTAGCTCTCAATCGAGGGATTTCGCGCCGCGTTGCCTCGAAGTTTTCGCTTTTTCAGCCAAGGAGACGGTTCCCGTGGGTACCTCGACGCAAAAATCTACCAAGACGCAAGTGATGACCGGAGCTGACATTCTCGTCAAATCCCTGGTGAATCATGGGGTCGAGGTCATTTTCGCCTATCCCGGCGGGGCCAGCATGCCGCTGCACCAGGCGCTCACGCGGTTCAAGGACCAACTTCGCACGATTCTCCCCCGCCACGAGCAAGGCGGGGCGTTCGCCGCCCAAGGCTACGCACGGACCACCGGCAAGCCGGGGGTGGCGATGGCCACCAGTGGCCCCGGCGCGACCAATCTGGTCACGGCAATCGCCGACGCCAAGCTCGACAGCATCCCGCTGATCTGCATCACCGGCCAGGTGCCGACGCATGTGATCGGCAGCGACGCCTTCCAGGAGACGCCGATCGTCGAGGTCTGCCGCGGCATCACCAAGCACCATTATCTGGTGACTGACGTGGCCGACTTGGCCCGGGTGGTGCGGGAAGCATTCCATGTTGCCACCACCGGCCGGCCCGGTCCCGTTCTGATCGACATCCCCAAGGACATTCAGCTCGCGCAGATCGAACCAAACTGGGACGAGCCGCTGAACCTGCCCGGTTACTCGGTCACCGATCCGGTCGCCCAGCCAGAGCAGATTCGCCAGGTGGCGGCGGCGATCAAGCGGGCCAAACGGCCGATCATCTACGCTGGCGGCGGCATCATCGCCTCCGAGGCGAGCGACGAGCTTCGCCAACTGGTCCGCAAGACCGGCATGCCGGTCACCATGACCGTGATGGGCCTTGGCACGCTGCCCAACAGCGACCCGCTGTCGTTGGACATGCTCGGCATGCACGGCAGCGTGTACGCGAATTATGCGATTGACTCCGCCGACCTGATTCTCGCCTTGGGCGTGCGGTTCGACGACCGGGTGACGGGCAAGCTGAGCGAATTCGCCAAAAACGCCAAGATCGTGCATATCGACATCGACGCTTCAGAGTTGAACAAGAACAAGATCGCCCACTTCCCGATCTGCAGCAACCTGAAGCCCGCGCTGACGATGCTCAACGAGATTGTCGAGCCTCCGCAGGATATTTCCGGCTGGGTCGAGCAGTGCCAGGCCTGGAAGAAGCAATACCCTTACCATTACGACGAATCGTTCGAGGGCATCCTGCAGCAGCACGCCATTCGCGAGTTGTCGAAGATGACGCAGGACCGCGAGACGATCATCACCGTCGGCGTGGGCCAACATCAGATGTGGAGCGCGCAGTTCTACCAGTTCAAGAAGCCGCGGACCTGGCTCTCTTCAAGCGGACTGGGGACGATGGGCTTCGGCCTGCCCAGCGCGATGGGCGCGCAAGCCGCCTTCCCCGACGCGCTGGTCGTCGACATCGACGGCGACGGCAGCTTCCAGATGAACATTCAGGAACTCGCCACGCTGCATTGCGAAAACCTGCCGGTCAAGGTGTTGTTGTTGAACAATCAGCACCTGGGGATGGTGGTGCAGTGGGAAGACCGCTTCATGGCGGGCAATCGAGCGCACACCTACCTGGGGCCGATCCATCATCCCGAGGCGACCGGCCAAGGGGGCGGGGCCTACGCGGAGGATCGTTATCCCGACTTCGTTCAGATCGCCAAGGGCTACGGCTGCGGTGCCGCCAGCGTCAGCAAAAAGGCCGACCTGCCGGCCGCGCTGGAGGAGATGATCAACTACCCCGGCCCCTACGTGCTCGACGTGCAAGTGCCGTATCAAGAACACGTACTGCCGATGATCCCCAGCGGGCATACGGTGAAGGATATTATCATCGAGTAGAGGTCAAAATCCTAAGCTCCAAATCCTAAATCCTAAACAATTTCCAAATTCAAATGTCAGATTGTCAGTAGGACGCTAAACTGGCGTTTTGATCATTCGGTATTCGAATTTGTTTAGGATGTAGAATCTTAGGATTTGGAATTTCTCACTTTTCCAAGCTCTTTCCACTCCGCATTTGCCCAATGATCATTTCCTGGGATTGGCTTAAACAGTACGTACCGCTGGAGATGTCTCGCGAGGATCTCGAGCAGCGCCTGATGATGGCGGGCCTCAATCATGAAGGCACGGAGGTCGTCGACGGCGACACGGCCATTGAACTGGAGGTGACCAGCAACCGGGGTGATTGCTTAGGGCATCTCGGCGTCGCGCGGGAAGTGTCGGTGCTGTTCGACGTGCCGCTGTCGATTCCCGACCCGCAGCCGCCGGCCAACGGGCCGCGGGTCGACGCGCTGGCCAAGGTTGCGATCGAAGACCGCCAGCTTTGCCCGCGCTACACGGCTCGGGTGATTCGCGGCGTGAAGATCGGCCCCTCGCCCGATTGGCTTGTCCGCCGGCTGGCGACGATCGGTCAGAAGAGCGTCAACAACGTGGTCGACGTCACCAACTACGTGCTGATGGAATGCGGCCAACCGCTGCACGCCTTCGACTTTGCCAAACTGGCCGGAGGCCAGATTATCGTGCGCCGCGCCAAGCCGGGCGAGAAGTTCGAGGCAATCGACCACAATACGTACGAACTCGATACTCGGATGTGCGTCATTGCCGACGCCGACCGCCCGGTGGCCATCGCCGGCGTGATGGGGGGCGCCGAGAGCGAAGTCTCCGAAACCACGACCGACCTGCTGATCGAAAGCGCGGCGTTCGACCCGCTGGCGGTGCGGGTGGCCGCACGCACCTTGAATCTCATGAGCCCGTCGAGCTTCCGCTTCGAGCGCTCGCCCGATCCGGCGATGGTCGACTGGGCCAGCCGCCGCTGTTGCGAGCTAATACTCGATCTGGCCGGCGGCACGTTGTGCGAGGGCAAGATCGACGCCGGCCAACACGCGCCGCCGAGAGAACCGATCGTGCTGCGGTTCAGCGCGATTTCGCGGTTGCTGGGCATCGAGGTGCCGCACCAGGAGGTGCGCCGCATTCTGGAGGCGCTGGGAACGAACGAGCAATCGTTCGACACCGACCAAATAGAAGTCGTCCCGCCCACCTGGCGGGCCGACCTGACGCGCGAGGTCGATCTGATCGAAGAAGTCGCCCGCATCCACGGTTACGACGAGATTCCCGAAGACGTCGATGTACCGATGGCCGCTTCGCAGAAGCGGGAGGTCGATCGGGTCACGGAGCAACTGCGGCACGTGTTGACCAGTTTTGGATTCGATGAAGCCATGACCGCCAGCGTGGTCACCGAGGAGTGGTCCGCCGCTTTTAGCCCCTGGACCGACGCGGCCCCGCTGGCCACCAGCACGCCGCTGCTTCGCGGGGCGAATCATCTGCGGCGGAGCCTGGTTCCCAGCCTGCTGGGGGCGCGGCGGTACAACGAGACGCTCAGCAATCCTGTGATCGAATTGTTCGAGATCGCCCACATCTATCTGCCGCGGCAGGATCGATTGCCGGATGAGCAACTCGCGCTGGCGCTAACCAGCGGCGGCGGCTTCTTCGAGCTGAAGGGGGTTCTCGAAACGATCATCGCGCGGCTCAATCCGGCCGCGACCTTGGAAGTGGTCGATGCCGCGCAGCCGTTGTTCGCCGGTGATCGCTGCGGCGAGCTGTTGCTCGACGGCCAGCGGCTCGGCTTTCTCGGCGAAGTGGGAGAGCAGGGA
>JBGTJT010000213.1:0-6148 GCA_041744995.1 Pirellulales bacterium
TCCCTACGACACGCCGGTGTGGGTCGACCCGTTCGCCGAGGGGAGCACGCCCATGTGCCACGTGTTCCACTACGCCTACGGTATTCTGGAGAGCTGGATTCAGAACAACCGCGACAGCTTCCCGCCGATCGTGATTCATATCACCGACGGCGAATCGCAGGATGGCGACCCGATTCCCTATGCCGAGGCAGTCAAGAATCTGGCCACCAACGACGGCAACGTGCTGCTATTCAATTGCCACCTGTCGATGGCCGCGGCCGACCCGTTTTTGTTTCCCAATAGCGATCATGGGCTGGCCGATGAGCTGGGCAGAACGTTGTTCGCCATGAGCAGCGTGCTGCCCGATCCATTGTATCGCAGCGCGGCAACGGAGGGTTTTCCCGTGCAGCCAGGGGCCCGTGGCATGGCCTTCAACGCCGACATGGTGGTGCTGGTCAAGTTCCTCGACATGGGAACCCGCGCGGCGGTGCAGTTGCGTTAGGAAATCCGAATACCGAATACCGAAATC
Source organism: Pirellulales bacterium (assembly GCA_041744995.1). Taxonomy (GTDB): domain Bacteria; phylum Planctomycetota; class Planctomycetia; order Pirellulales; family UBA7805; genus JBBDLY01. The sequence goes on from JBGTJT010000213.1 coordinate 509, forward strand.
CTAAACAATGTTTCAAATCCAAAGCACGAATGTTCTAAACGGCGATGCGGCGAAGTGTTTTGAACATTCGCATTTCGATCATTCGAATTTGTTTAGGATTTAGAATTTCGGATTTAGGATTTGCCCATGATGTTTTTCGAACACCGCACCTTCTGGCTTCCCAAGGACGTTCGTCACAGCGGCGAGTTTCAGGATGCCTATGACGTCGATCCGCGGCGGGGGATCGCGGCCATTGCCGATGGCGTCTCCAGCGGCATCTTCAGCGCCTCGTGGGCCAAGCTGCTGACCGAAAGCGTCGTCGCCGCACCACCCGACGTGAGCGACGGCGAAGCGCTCGCTCGCTGGCTGGCGCACGAGCGGCAGGCCTGGCGAGAACCAATCGACGTCGACAATCTGCCCTGGTTTCAGAAGCCCAAACTGCAGCAAGGCGCCTACACGACCCTGCTGTGGGTGATGCTTGCTCCGCAGGGAAAGCACCTCAGCTACCGGGCCGCGGCGATCGGCGACAGTTGCCTGTTTCACCTTCGCGGGGAATGCCTGCTGTCTTCGTTTCCGATGGAAAACTCCGCTGCGTTCGCCGAGGATCCCGTCGTGATCGGCAGCGTCAACCGCAAGCAAGACCACCTGCTCACCTTCCACCAGTCGGCCGACGACTGCCAACCGGGCGATCTCTTGGTGCTGGCGACCGATGCGGTGGCCGCCTGGATCGTGGCCGAATACGAACAGGGCCGCACCCCCCGGCTCGACTCCTGGTGGCAGATGTCGCAGGAGGCGTGGCGGGGGATGATTCTGGAACTGCGAGAGGAAAACAGCATTCGCTACGACGACTCGACCGTGCTGCTGCTGAAGCTCACCGGCCAGCCGGAGGAGGCGGCGACCGATACGGTATCCGCCATGGTCGACGGCATGAAAACCAAGCTGCTCGGCGGCATCAAGAAATTGCGCCCATAGCTCGTCGCGGGCCGACCGTGCCGCAGCAGCCAGCTTCAGCAATACCAGCACGCTGCGCAAGCAAGTGCATCGGCGGGGGCGTTCGCTCGCATTCTGAACCCGAGCCGGAAGCACAAAGCGTTCTCCCCCGCATGCACTCGCTTGCGCAGCGTGCTGGTATTGCGATCAATCTAGCCAGTCCCGCTCCGCCAGCCGTTCGGGCACGTAATTCTCCGTCACGTAGCTGATTTCGCGGCTGATGAGCGCTTCGACCTCCAGCTTGTAGTCGTTGGTCAGCATCTGCTTGATCTCTTTTTGCCACTCCTTTTTATGCTCGAACCAAGGGTATTTGGCGATCTGCTTGGCCCGCTTGCGGTCGTTGTCGTTCAGTGCGATCCGCACGCTGGGACTCAGCCCGCAGCGTTCCAGGTCGATGCTTCGCAAGCCGAGGAACTTGGCGTCGGGAATGGCCATCCGTTGCGACTCGAAGGCCAAATTGATCGAGCCTTGCTTGATCACGCTGTAGATGTAATACCCCCAGGGGTCGTTATCGAGCAGGCAATAGACCGGCAGTTTAAGCTCGTTGTGCAACCGCGACAGCAGCCGTCGCACGCCGCGGGGGGGCTGGCCGCCGCCGTGGGTGATGATGCAATTGTGTTGCCGCCAGAACTTGTCCTCGTTGAACCGCTGCCAGACGGTGTCTTTTTCAACATGCAGCACGAACTTCGCCTTGCACTTCTTGGGATCGAGTTCGATGATCTCCGGCTCGACGATCGAGGGGATGCCGTAGCCGCCGCTCCCCATGCGGGCGCAGTCGATCTCGTCGCCGCGATCGGTCAGCGTGATCTCGCCGACCATGGTCCCCTTGGTCTGGGCGTAGAGATGCAGCTCTTCGCGGAGGCTGTTGAGTAGCACCTCGACGTCCTCGATCACCGGGTCGCATTCGCCCTGATCGTTGAAGGTGTCTTCCTTGGTTCCTTCGATAGTGTGCTTCAGCAGGTAGTAGAGTCCCCGGATGCTGGTCGTTTTGCCTTGTTCGATCAGTTGCTTGCAGCCGCTGCCGACCAGCATGGTCTGCATGTAGGCCTTGGCCTGCGACAGATTAAACAACTGCCGGCGGTTCTTGTTGCCTCCCATCTCCAGAATCCGCTTGCGCGGCGAATACTTGACGTTGGAGAGGGTTCGCGACGGGATGTCGACATAGGGATCGCGCTGCCGCTCGGCCGCCTTGACCACACCGTCGGCCAGGCCGACGATCGAGTCGAGCGTCTTCCGGTCGCGCGAGGTAAGCTTGGCCTTGGTCTTGGTCTTTACCGCCCCATTTTCGGCGGCGGCCTTCTTGCGGCGGACTGTTTTTTTCTTAGCCATGGGCGGTTTTTTCTACAATTTGAGATTCGATGCCTGATGCAGGGCTTACCTTGAAAAACAGCTTGATCTGAGATTCGAGATCACACTGGGATTGTTGATAAAGCGATTCGTTCTCGGACGAGACAAATACATGATAGTTTGCCCGGGGAGCCTCAATGCCGTGTGATTCCAACAGTTGGGCATATTCTTCGAAGTTGGCAACTTCGTAGACATGCCCTTCGTCGGTTGTTCGTTTGGTAATCTCGATCATAGCAGTCGACTCTACGTGACTTACTGTTGCCGCGCGCCAAGGTTGTGCTTTGCTGTATTGCGGATATCGCGGGCCAACGCCCGCTCGCTGATCTCAGCCAACTGTTGGAGGATATCTTTCGAAGTATGCGGGTTAGCGGCCAACGCCAGGAGAACGCGAGGTGAGTTGCTTCGCGCCGCCGCAACTAGCTCATCGTCGTTGCAACTCGACTTGATTTTCCGTGCCAATTCGTATTCGTCCATTGTCTCTAGCAGCACATTGCGGTCAGCCCGTTGATCGATGCCTTCGATCAACGCCTTCCTTTTCTGACCGGTGCTAGGAACCTCACGCACAAGTGATTGTAACAGCCAGTCGTGTCTGATGTGGTTATTGAGGAACTCATGAAAATCCGCGGTCGTTTCTTCCGGTGACGTATAAAGCGACTTGCCAAGGCTCAAGATCGCCTCGTCCACTCCATAGCCATCCGCCAGAAACTCAACCATCTCGCGAGAGAGATTCTTGCGGTGCGCGATTGCCGCCCGCAGGATATCGTCATCGCAAAGGGAGTAAAGTATCGACTCCGGCGTTTCCGAATGAGTTGCGATCCAATGCAGCGCATCCCGATCATTGGACCGCTTGTGCAATACCCACGCCCGCCGCAGCAACTGTGCCGTTGCGGATTGTGAATCGGGACGCGGCACCGAGATGGGCAGCGTCATTGTCTCGGCGGTTGCCATGGAAATGCTCTCGTTAGTCTACAATACGATCTCTATTGTCGATTATACCAATGCCATCGAGCAATTTTGCGAAGAACCTTCCTAATCCGGTGGCGATTATTCCTGACGACTTGCTCCTGCTTGTGCGTTAGCGCAGGGCTACCGGAAATGACTTTGCCGTTTTGTCCAATCCTGGTTGCCCGAGAGTCGGTGGCAAGTTCGTAGACATGCAGGTGAGGTGGCCCATGATCGCCATGATAATACTCGATCTGAACGTCATCCTCCTTGACGATTCTGGTGGACGGCAACTGCGGTTCGGTGAAGTTCCGGTAGCCAACCTGCTTGTGCTTGGCCATGGACCGTCCCCCGTGCATGGTGCCGAGACAATGCTACTCTTCCTCGTCCAACTCGTCCTCCGCCACAACCCGGTTGATCTGATTCTCAACCGCCCGCGCCGGATCGACGATCAGCACGTTGGCACCTAGGTCGAGTTCCTCGCCCTCCTCGTCGACCATTTTGCGGCCACGGTCGTCTAGTTTCAGATCGGCGTCGGCGGTCCGTTTCTCGGCAACTCTTACGAGCTGTTCATACAGGGGGTCGCGCTCGGCTGCGTTGATCTCGCTGACGGCGCTGGCCACTTCGCCCAGGTACCGCAGGAAGATATTCCGCCGCTCCCCTTCGTGACGAACCTTCAATCGTTTGCGCATGAACATGCCGAACTTGCGGCCCACTGCTTGCAGCCCCAGCCGAAGCTCCTTTTGGATTTCCGGATAGGAAGCTACGGCCTCCTTCGATTCACTGGTGAACGGCACCCACACGCTGGCGATGTGGACCATGATCGTGATCGGGCCTTTGGGGAGCGAGCCGCGGGATTGCGAGAGCCCGTAGCTGCGCCAGTTGGTCTGCATCACCGTCTGCGTGATCGCGCAGGCGCCGTGCTGGAATTGCAACGGCACGCGGTTGGCGTAGCGGAGCACGTTCATCGTTTGCCCTTCGGCAATGTTCACGTGCTGCATGGCGTGCAGCAAGGCTTCCTGCTGCTTCGACTTGAGCTTCGACGGTGCTTGCCGCGTGCCGAGCTTCGATTGCTTGATGATCTTGTCGGCCGCCTCGGTCCCCAGCCCGTTGAAGGTGCTGATCAGAAACTGCCGCATGGTGCGGGCGTCGGTTTCCTCCAGCAATTCGTGCAGCAGTTCGGCCGAGACGTTTTGCGTCGGCGCGACGCCGCCGTAAGCCAGGCCGACCTCGATCTGAAACGGATTGCCCCGATAGACCGACGGCGGACGCGTGGCCGCGGCGTAGAACTCGCCCGGTACCACCTGATGCAGGCCCTTGAGAATCAGTTCTTCGCCGATCGGGCAGATACAGTCGGTCTGTGGATTGGAAATCTTGGTGGCTTGAATCGCCTGGTAGAGCGAGTCCGCCTCGCGCTGGCCGATCCGCGTGGTGCGGGCGCGGGTGCTGAGCTTGGCCGTTTCGCAAATTCGCCGGGCGATCGAAGGACTGACCCGCGAAAAGCTGTTGGCGAGGAACCCCGATAGGGTCGACTCGCTGGTCTCCTTGAGCATCGCCGCCAGCCGGCCCAGTTCCACGCCGTAGGGATGCGGCTTGATCTCGCGCGGCTCCGCCGGAAGCTGGTCGGTGCTGCGCTGGTAGTGCGTCTCCTTGCCGTCGGGGTCGAGGTAATGCATCGTTACGTGCGGGTTGGCGATGGCGGTCTGTTCGAGATACTCATCCACGCTGCCGCGGCCGCGCTGGTAGCGGGCCTCCAATTCGATGGTCACCCGTGTGCCGTGGTTCGACTCGACCCACTCGATGCCGTGCTTCTCGATCTCGGCGGCGCCTTTGGCCCCGATGGGAATGTCGATGCCGTCTCCCCGGCCGTTGAGGATCTCCGGCTGATTGCGCTTGGTATCGATCTGAATTTCGTAATAGTGGGCCGGCTTCCCCTTGGAAACCTTGGAGATGATCTTGACCGGCTTGCCGGTCGTCTGCACGCCGTACATGCCGGCGGCGCTGATGCCAATGCCCTGTTGGCCGCGACTTTGCCGTAGCCGATGGAACTTCGATCAGTACAGCAGTTTGCAGAATATCAGTTGAATTTGCTTCTTGAGAATCCCCGGCCCGTTGTCTTGGATGCCGACCTTGTAGCGGCTGTTGCCGGCTTGCTCGATGTGAACCCAGATTTCCGGCGCGATGCCCGCTTCCTCGCAGGCGTCGAGGCTGTTGTCGACCGCCTCCTTGACGGTGGTCAGCAGCGCCTTCCGCGGATTGTCGAAGCCGAGCAGATGCCGGTTCTTGGCGAAGAACTCGCTGACGGAGATGTCACGCTGGCTGGCCGCCATGCTCTTGGCGGTCGCCCGCCGCTTGGGCGCCCGCGCAGCGCCGTTGCTGCCG
>JBGTJT010000214.1:0-9662 GCA_041744995.1 Pirellulales bacterium
GGTCGTTGCCCATCGACCGCGATGGGCGGCTGATTGGAGTCGTTTCGCGCTCCGATGTCTTGCGAGAATTCTCCTATGGAGAGCTGGAGTGCAGTCGGCGGCCGGTAAGCGAACTGATGCATGGTCGTGAATCGGGGTTCGATCTTCACGTCGACCCGCGGGAGGTCTTGAAATGCTTGCGAAGCGAGCGGCTGCCGTTGGTCGTTGTTCTGCAAGGCGAATGTCCCGTGGGAGTGGCGACGGTCGAGCAATTGTGCGAGGCGATCGACAGGGATGCCGAGCAAAGCCTGATGCAGATTGCCACCTTGCAAGTGGTCACTTATTTGCCGCAGGTTGCGGCCGCGAAGGCGGCCGAACTACTGCTGGACGCCCACGGCCTCGCGGTCGCGGTTGTAGACCGCCAGAATTGCCATCAAGGCGCGCTCACGGTCGAGTCGCTGCTAATACGAATCGCCGAGGAACTCCGCTGCGCTGAAGCGGCTGTAGAGGGTTTCGCTTAGGGTTACCACAACTAAACGTCCGCATTTGCTTCGCTTGATTGCAAGTCAACTCCACGGCTTGTTTGAACAGGAGGAAACGGAGAAAACAGAGGAACGAAATCTCTGTTGACTCTGTATCCTTTGTTGCCTGTGGTTGACCAATGCCGGAGGACGGGCGCACTTTTCTTTTATTTTGATCGGTTCGTTCGTACCGATATATTATCAAATGGTCTAAGGCTGAATTCGATCCAGCGTCTTGCAGTAGTAGTTGCTATTTTCATTAGATTCTTGGAAGGCTGGGAGAGCCAAATTCAAGTGAACAGAGTGGATGGAGGCAACAGAGAAGTACTTCTCCGTTCTCTCCGTTTCCTTCTGTTCAAAACGATGCTTGAGTCGATTAGGCATCAGGCAAAGTAAATGCCGAAGTAGTTGGTCAGCGATTCCTTGCTACCGATTGCGAAAGCTCTCCAGCAGCGCGGCTTTCTCTCGTTCCAGCGGAAACTGGTCATAACTATTGAACGAAGTAGCCTTGGACTGCAGATAGCGAACCCTGGCGTTGACGCCGGTCGGCGGACGCTGCACTTCGAGCTGTTCATTGCGGAGGCGGCGGTCTAGTTTGCGCAGCGCATTGGCGCGGCGCTCGAGGTCCTTAGCTTGGTCGTTGTACAGTTGATTGATTCGCTGGCCCTCGCGTTGCAGCGAAAGTCGCTGGTCGTTGATCCGAATCGCTTCCCGCTCGTGAATACGATAATCGGCATCGCGCCGCGACAGCAGCAGTTCCAGACGGCGAATGTCGTCCCGCAGCCGGCGTCTGCGAATCTCGTCTTCCTCGGCGTCCAAGGCAATGATCAGGCTGTTGATCTCCCGCCGCAGATAGTGAATCTCATCGCGAGCGGCAACCAAGCGGCTTTCGTATTGGGCCAATTGCGACTCGACTCCGCTGAGGCTTCGCTCGATCTCGCGAATTTCGTCGCGCTGATCGGCGCGGACGCGGCGCAGGTCTTCGTCAAGGTTCTGCATGTCGAGCGTAACGCGGTTCTGCTCGACGACAAGTTGCTCGGCCCGCTGCCGGCGTTCGGCCTGCTGCACTTCGATGTCTTGTTCGCGCTCCTGTTGCTGTTCCAATTCGAAGGCGACCGCCCGGTCCGTGACCGTGGCGCGCCCCTCCTCGAACGCTTGCTGCTGTTGCGGGGTTAACGCGGCAATGATCGATCGCCGCGACTCCGCGCGATGATTGTCGGTCGTTTTGGCCACGGCGTTGCCCGGCCCATCGATGTAACCAAACATGCGCCCCAGGAAATTCGCCCGCTGCATAGCGTCTTGCTGAATCGCGTCGTCTGCGCCGTCGTCCGGTAGCTTTTCGGCCATGGCCAGCATGTCGACCAGTGCGGCGGTGTGCTGTTTGGAAATGATCCGCGTCCGAATCTTCCAGGCCAGGAAATCGAGGTTGTCCGGCTCCGATTCGCTCATCCGGCGCCAGGCTTCCAAGGCCAGATCGTAGCGGCCTTGCTTGGTGAGCGTCAGCGAGCGGGCAACATACACTCGGCGGTCGCCCGGCGCCAGCGCGATCGCCTTGCGAAAGTGCTCCTCGGCGTTCACCCTGGCCGACGGCTCAATGCCCCAGCCTTCCTCGAGCATCTGCCGCACATAATATTCCACCGAGGCGGGTTCATCCGCGGCGGAGACCTCAACCATGCACGGTGCGAAAGCCAGAACCGCCCCGGCTCTAGCCAGCCATCCCAACCATTTCGACATGACAATGCCTTTTCTAGAAAAGCGCGAGGAATCCGGGGGCTAATACCCATCCTACCGGCATACCCCGGACGAGGCAATGCGAAACAGGAGATTCCGGAGGGCTTTGACCTCGCGTCAACCCAAAACGCGCATCGGTCAAATCGTCTCGACGCCGAGGCAACGTTGAAACCCTTCTCGCAACGATTGCTTGCGATCCGCCGTCCACCAGGCGGCGAAGTCCCGCAGCGACGCGGCCAGTTCGTCCGATTCCTGATCGATCATCGAGCCAAGTTCGGTATGGTCGACTTCGCCGTTGGCGGTTGCGTTCCAGCGGGCATAGCGCTTCCCGGCTACGGCGTGATCGTTGAGTTCGCCCAAACGCTCCTGCAACTGCTCGACTTGAGGATAGAGTTCATCGCGAAACGCCAGTGGGTAAACGTCAACGGTCAATTCCATCGTATATCGCAACTGCTTGCCGCGAACGCGAAACTTGTGGAGTACCGCGGGATCGTAGTTGAGTGCGTCGGCGGTCGCGAAGAATTTTCGCAAGGTGCGATGCACCCGCTGGTCCGCCCACGTCGCGAAGGAAGTGCGATTACCTCGTTTGGATTTGCGAACCCGCCGCAACGTCTTGCCGACGCGACGGGCGAACTTGCCCGTGACGATCAGCTTGCGGTGGGTCGCGCGCAGGGGCCGCTGCGCCCGGCGGCGGTGCTTCTTGACCTTGCGATAGACGCCCGACCGCCGATCAAAGCCAGCCTCGGCCAGCCGCAGCAACAATACATCGTCGTCGCGAGCCTCGCCGGCCGACTTGCGAATTTTCTTGAGATGCTTTAGCAGCCATTGGGCGTCCTTGCGCCGGATCAACGGCGAAAAGAACTCGACCGCGGCAATCGACCGTCGCGTCCAGACCCGGCATTGGTGGACGTCTTCTTCGTCGGGCTGCTTGCCCTTACCGGCTCGTCGCAGATAATCCTCCACCGCGGTCAATCGCGCGCGAAGAATCGTTTCCGCCGCCTTTGCGATGCGGTCGGTTGGAGAGACCTCGCTGGCCCATTTTGAATGCTCGTTCATGGTTTAAGGTTCGCTGAGTTCCTTCGGCCGCCAAACCTGCCAATCGTCGACAGGGGTTTCCAGGGCCAATTGGGACCAGTGGTCGATAGGCATGTCCAGGCGTGCCAATGTCGCGGTGGGCATCCGCACATATTCGTCAACCACGTGGGAAATGAACTGTCCCATGCCCGGGTTGTGGCCAACCAACAAGGCAGTCTCGAACTCGTCGGCAATCTCATGCACCACCTCCAGCAGTTGGTCAGCGGTTGCATGGTAAATGCGACGGTCGTAGAGGATGGTCGCTTGATTTGATTCGAGCAGGCCCGATCGGGCAAGCGTCTCTCGGCAGCGAGCTGCGGTGGAGGAAATCAGGCAACTTGGATTGCGGAACTGTTTCGAAATCACGCGCCCGATGCGCGGGGCGTCGCGGCGCCCGCGGGGATTGAGCGGCCGGTCATGGTCGGCAACGCCCTCGTCCGCCCAATCACTTTTGGCATGACGCAATAGGAATAGATGCTTCATGGAAATCGCTCTCGGCGCGAAGTGGACACTGCGCTAAGTGGACAGAGTCGGCAAGTCAGTAAACAACTACTTGAGAACCACGAATGTATGGATTGTAGTCTCTCTGCATGGCGCAAACCACCACGACGGACCTCCGGCGGCGGTTTGTTTGCGGCCAAGTTGGTCGCTCACCGGCCACCGCACCATGCCATAACCCTATAGCCAGCGGAGACTTCTTCCCGACCGTGTCGATATGGCGTATGATGGGGCGTGGCACTGGGGTGCTTTTTAGATCGGTGGAAAGGTGCAGCGGTAATCCATGGAAAAGATTCTAGTAATCGATGACGATCGGACCATTCTTCAGATGATTGTCGCGGCGCTGGAAGAGGAAGATGTTCAGGTGCTGACTTCGGCCGACGCCGAAGACGGCCTGGCGCAGATTCGGGAATTCGTTCCGGACGTTGTGCTCTTGGACATCATGCTGCCGGAGTTGTCGGGCTTGGAGGCGTTTCAGAGAATCCGCCATCTCGACAGCAAACTGCCGACGATTTTCATCACCGGCAGCGGAAACAGCGACACGGCGATCGAGGCGATGAAGCTGGGCGCTTATGACTACCTGCTCAAACCGCTCGATCTGAAAAACGTTCGCGAAGTGGTCACGTCGGCGCTGAAGATCCGGCGAATGATGAACGTCGAAGTGGGCGTGCGACAAGCTGTCTCACCGGACGATAAAGGCGACTTTATCATCGGCCGCAGTAAGGCGATGCAGGAGGTCTTCAAATCGATCGGCCGTGTCGCCTCTCAGGCGGTGACGGTTTTGATCATCGGCGAAAGCGGTACCGGCAAGGAACTGGTGGCTCGAGCCATCTACCAACACAGTCACCGGAACGAAGCGCCGTTTCTGGCAATCAACTGCGCGGCCATTCCAGAGAACCTGCTCGAAAGCGAGTTGTTCGGCCACGAGCAGGGCTCGTTCACGGGCAGCACGCGGCGGCGGATCGGAAAATTTGAACAATGCAGTGGCGGAACGATTTTTCTGGACGAAATTGGCGATATGCCCGCGATGCTGCAGAGCAAGATCCTGCGTCTGTTGCAGGATCAGCAGTTCGAGCGAGTCGGCGGCAACGAGACGATCACCACCGATGTGCGGCTGATTGCGGCGACGAACAAGAATCTCGAGAAGATGGTCGAGAAGGGAACGTTTCGAGAGGACTTATATTACCGGTTGAATGGATTTCTGCTTTGCCTGCCGCCGTTGCGGGAACGTGACGACGATCTGATTCTTCTGATCGAACACTTCCTGGCGCGATTCAATCGAGAACTGGGCAAGAACGTCGAGGGGGTGGCGCCCGACGCCTTGGCTCGTCTGCAGCGTTATAAGTGGCCCGGAAACATTCGCGAACTGCAGAGCGTGATACGGCAGGCGATTATCCAGACGCCTGGTCCGGTGATCACCAGTGATTTTATCCCCAAGGATACCTGCGATTTCCTGGAAGAATCGAGTTGCTCCGACGGCGACGACGAAAATGGAGAGTTCACGAAATTCATTGACGATCTATTTCGCCAAGGTTCCGAAGAGATGTACGCCGAGACGATCGAGTACGTCGAACGCCATCTGCTTACGCGGGTGCTGCGAGAGACCAACGGCAACCAGTCGCAGGCAGCCAAGATGCTGGGTATCACGCGGGGCAGCCTGCGAAACAAGATCCGCGCGCTCGGCTTGTCGATCGATCAGGTGGTCCGCGTAAGCGAAACGGACGAAGAGCAGGACGCAATCGAAGCGGCTCGCTAATTCGACGTCTTGCGATGGTCTTGTCGGGCCAGGGTGCGATAGTCGTTCAGTTCGACCATCAATTGCCTGATGTTGGTTTTCAATTGCGTCACCGCAGTTGGCTCCGGCGTTTGACCGGTTTTCCCCAACATTTCGATTCGTCCGGCTCCCCGAGCCGCTTCGTCCGCCCCGAAGTTGCCGCACAGGCTCTTCAAGCTATGCGCCGCCCGATAGATTTCGGCTGGTTCGCCCTGTTCGATTTTATTCAACAAGCTCGGCGCATCTTCGATGAACATTTCGATCATGTCGAGCAGAAGCCGCCGATTGTCTTGCAGCCGAACCAGGGAACCGGCGACGTCGAACAACGGCTTCTCGTCGCCGCGGTCGTCAGGATTTCCGCCGCGCCGTCGCCCCGGCTGACTGCCCAGTGTACCGGCCGCGTCCCGCCAATTGAATTCGACCATATCGAGCAATGTTTGGGCGTCGATCGGCTTGGAGAGGTAATCGTTCATGCCGACCTGCAAACATTTCTCGCGATCGCTTTGCATGGCGTGCGCGGTCATTGCCACGATGGGGGTGCTGGCCAGCGAATGATCCGAAAGCTGCCGGATGGCGGCGGTGGCCTGAAAACCGTCCATCATCGGCATCTGAATGTCCATCAGAACCACATCGACCGGTTCTCGCACCAGCGTCTCCAGTGCTTCACGGCCGTTGTCGGCCAGCACAACCGTATGCCCCCGGCGGCGAAGAATCGCCTCGACCAGCTTTTGGTTCGCGCGGGTATCCTCGGCAAGCAACACCCGTTTGCGCTCGATCGCCTTGTCTCCCGCGCGAGTTGGCGTGGTCTGCTTGGCGGGGCCTTTCATCACCTTGGTGACCGCGTCGAGCAATTCCACCTCGGAGATCGGCTTGTCGATTAGCTCCACGAAGTCCAGCTCGCGGCGTTGTTCGACGAATTTTCCGCGGTCGGCGGCGGCCAGCATGAGAATCACGGCGCCGGCCAATTCGGGGTGTTGCTTGATCCGCTTGGCCAACTCGAAGCCGTCCATACCGGGCATCAACGCGTCGAGTACGACCAAGGGATAGGGCCGACCGTCGGCGGCCTGTTGCTGGAGCTCGGCCAGGGCGGCTTCGCCGTTGTCGAGCACATGCGGACGTAGATACCAGCCTGAAAACAGATCTTGCAGTATCGAGCGGTTGGTGGCGCTATCGTCCACGACCAGTACCGGAATATCCTTTAGTTGTAGAATAAACGGCGCACGGCTGAGCATCACCGAGTCGTCCTTGAGAATCGGTTGCATGCGGATCGTGAAATAAAAGTTAGTGCCGCTGTCGACTTCGCTCTCGATCCACATTTTGCCGTTCATCAGCGCGATCAATTCGGCGGCGATCGTCAATCCCAAGCCGGTTCCGCCATGCCGCCGGGTGGTGGAAGAGTCGACTTGAGTGAAAGGGGCGAAAATGTTTTGTTGTTGGTCCTCGGGGATGCCGATGCCGGTATCGGAAACAGTGAAGCGAAGATAGACGAACTGGCTGCGGGCCTCTTCGGTGGCAATCCGCACCACGACCTCGCCTTGCTCGGTAAACTTGATTGCATTATTGACGAGGTTGGAGAGAATCTGTCTCAACCGCATCGCATCGCCAAAAAAATGGGTATGCACGTTGCGTTCGACGTGGTAGGCCAACTCCAAGCCTTTCTCCGCCGCCTTGAGCGACAACGTCCGCATGACTTCGTCGATGGTGTCGCGCAGGTTGAACGGCTGTTGATCCAATTCGAATTTGCCAGCCTCGATTTTCGAGAACTCAAGCAAGTCATTTAGCAGTCGCAGCAGCGCCTCGGCCGATTCCAGCGATGTTTCCAGGTAGTCGCGAACTTCGTCCGAGACCGTTTCCGCCAGCGCCAACTCGGTCATGCCGATAATGGCGTTCATCGGCGTTCTAAGTTCGTGACTGGTATTGGCGAGAAATTCACTCTTGGCGCGATTGGCCGCTTCGGCCTCCTCCTTGGCGCGGCTCAGTTCCTGCTCGACGCTTTTTTGCTGACTAAGGTCAACGGCAAAGCAGATGAACTCGTCGGACGATTGCTCCATCGTGGCCGCCCCGATCCAAATCGGCACGAGGTTCCCGTTCTTATCGAGATAGACCTTCTCGTAGGGGTCGCAGCGGCCGGTGGCGTCGAGTTCGGCTATCGCCTGGGCGTCGCGGGTGGCGTACTCCGGGGGCGTCAGGTTCTGCCAATCTAACTCGCCAGCGTGAAGCTCGTGTTGCGAGTAGCCCAGCATTTCCAAGAAGGCGTCGTTGGCCCTGATTATCTGGCCTTCGCGTCGGCAGAAGAATACGCCAATCAAGTTCGCGCTAACCAGCCGCCGAAACTTGGCTTCCCCTTCCTGCAAGGCGTTCTCCACGCGGCGGCGTTCCAGATCGTGCAGCGCCGCCTCGGTGGAGGCCGCCTGGGCTTCGTCAAGACTTTTCTCAGCCAAGGCTCGGGCAAGGTGAAGTGATCCACAGAGCACGCAGATGAGCGTCCCCTGCACTAGAAAGGCGCCCAATAGAAACCGATCGCCGCCGCTGAGGCCGACCAGTTGGCCGTACGGTTCGAGAAACAGATAGTTGCCGAAAACGGCCGCAAGGACCAGCGTAGCCAGCCCCGGCCCCAGACCTCCGTACCAGGCCGATATCATCACCGCCCCGATAAAGAACAGAAACGCGGCAACCGGCTCTTCGCCCAGCCAGCGACTGGCCAACGCCTGCACGCCGACAACCAGTGCCACTGCCGCAACGGCGACGATATAGCGAACCGCATGGGTCATCGGCCCCGTTGCGGTAGAACTGGGGCCAGGCGGGAGAAGGGAACGGAGGGACACGGAAGCCAGCCTTGCCTGTTTCGTTTGTGAAGTTACCGCCCATAGCGTATGCTGCAAATCGGCTCACGTCGAGCGTCCAACCGGCGGTTCGTCCGCCGCAGTGCCATATTGTCGCTTCTTGCAGTACAATTGGGGCAGACGGCCAATTCTTGTCGGCGTGTTGGTAGGGCAATTTGCTCCAGTTCTAGATCAGTACCGCATTCCCCATGAGCACATCTTCGTTAATTCGCTACCTCGACCCAAACGTGTTGAACCGAATTGCCGATCGGGCGTTTGAACCGCGTCAACTGGTGCAGGGTTCCCTGGCCGGCACCCACGCTTCGCCCTTGTCTGGTTTCGCCGTCGAGTTTGCCGGCCATCGCGAGTACGTACCGGGCGACGACCCGCGGCACATCGACTGGCGCATCTTTTACACCCGGGGCAAGTACTTCGTCAAGCAGTATGAGATGGAGACCAACCTGGTCGCCCATCTGGTACTGGACGCGAGCGCCTCGATGCGGTATGGCGAAGGGGTACAGCAAAAACTAGAGTATGCCGCGAAATTAGCGGCGACACTCGCTTATTGTATCGTACGGCGGCGCGACAAAGCGAGTTTTACACTGTTGGACGACCAAATTCGCATCGCCTTGCCCCCCAGCAATTCGCCAGCTCATGTGACCCGCATCACCGATGAGTTGGATCGTCACGAGTGCTCCGGCGGCACTTCACTTATCGAGTTGCTGCCGGAACTGGCCGAGCGGTTCGGTCGCCGCGAAATCGTCATCCTGCTGAGCGACTTTTTTGTCGACCCGTCGCAGTTGGAGCCGGCTTTGCAGCGGCTCCGGTATCATCAACATGAAGTCGTTCTGATGCAGATTGCCCATTGTGACGAGATTGAATTTCGACTGCCCGGCAGCATCAAGTTCGTGGGGCTGGAAGGAGCAGGTCCGGTTACGGCCCGCCCGGCCGACCTGCGGCAAGCTTATCTAGCGGCGTTCGCTGCGCATCAGGCGGCCTTGTCCGAGGTTGCGCGACGTAACCAATGCGAGTTCTTGCAGTTAAATACGAGCCGCGATCTGGGGGAGACACTCTCGAATTATCTGAGCCAACGGAATCTGGGCGCGCGAAAGCGGTAGCCCGAACAATTTATTCGATTTCCCTTGAACGATTGACCGGCGGCGCACACAATGTAAGTCGAGTGACGCGGCGCTGCTTTTCCTACGGCGTCAGTCCCATTCGGCCAGCGGACCTTTCGGTTCGCTGCCGCCAGGCAACGCAAAA